>CAYRKB010000020.1:39853-40981 GCA_964424705.1 uncultured Victivallales bacterium | reverse complement strand
CCGACGGCCTGGACCCGAACCAGAAGTTTGTCGTGCGGGAGATGATCCGGGAGATGTCCCCCGAAAAGGTGATCATCGTCTCCACGCACATCCTCGACGAGGTCGAGGCGGTGTGTACGAGGGCCATTATCATCAGCAGCGGCCGGATCGTGGCGAACGGCACGCCGGCTGAACTGAAATCAAAGAGTAGCACGGGGCGCCTGGACGACGTGTTCCGGATGCTGACCATCGGGAAGGAGGGCGAGCGATGAAGAGCCTGCTCAACAGCCTGGCAGTGTTCAAGCGTGAGTTGAGGGCGTATTTCGAATCGCCCGTGGCGTACGTGTTCATGGTGGTGTTCCTGGTCCTTGTGGGCTTCCTCACGTTTTCGGTGACGAAGTTCTACGAGCGAAGGGTGGCGGATCTGCAGCCGTTCTTCATCTGGCACCCGTGGGTATTCCTGCTGCTGGTGCCCGCGGCCACGATGGGCCTCTGGGCGGAGGAGCGGCGCAATGGGACGATTGAGCTGCTGCTGACCATGCCGATCACACTGCTCGAAGCCGTGATCGGCAAATTCATGGCGGCGTGGGCATTCATGGTGCTCGGCATCGCCCTGACGTTTCCGATCGTGGTCACGACGGCCTATCTTGGGCACCCCGATCTTGGCGTCATTCTCGGCGGGTACGTCGGTTCGATCCTGCTGGCAGGCGCCTGCGTGTCGATCTGCATGCTTACCTCCGCGCTGACACAGAGCCAGGTGATCAGTTTTGTGCTGGGGCTCATGATTTGCCTGCTGCTGCTCCTCGCGGGGTGGCCGCCGGTGACGGATATCTTCGTGCAGTGGGCCCCGGCCTGGGTGGTGGATGGCGTGGCGTCATTTAGTTTCATGCCGCATTTTGAGTCCATGCAGCGCGGCGTGATCGACGTGCGCGACCTGGCATACTACGTGAGTATTATTGTGTTCATGACGGCGACCACGCACGTCGTCCTCGAGAATCGAAAATCAGCGTAAGGGAGTGAGGCGGATACCATGAGTGAAATGAAGCACAGAAGTTTCTGGAAGACAAGCGGCGGGGTAGCCGGCTTGATCATCCTGCTTGCCGTGATCGTGGCGGCGAAGATCCCCGAGCCGGCGGTGGTAAAAGCCTC
>CAYRKB010000020.1:0-39843 GCA_964424705.1 uncultured Victivallales bacterium | reverse complement strand
TGCGGATGCGGGCGGACCTCACGAAGGACAAGCTGTACACGCTCTCCGCGGGAACAAAGTCGTTCCTGAAGAAGCTTGACGCGCCGGTCACGCTGAAGCTGTTCTTCAGCGGCAGCGCGCCGGAAGTGCCGATCTTCCTGAAGACCTACGCGAAACAGGTGCAGGATCTTCTGCAGGAGTACAAGCTGGCGGGCGGCGGGAACGTTGTGGTGGAGGCCTACGATCCGAAGCCGGATTCCGACGCCGAGGAATGGGCGCAGCGCTATGGCATCACCGGACAGGGCGCCGGGCCTGGCGGGACGCCCATCTATTTCGGTCTCGTCGCATCGGCGGGCAAGACGGAGGGCTCCATCGCGTTCCTTGATCCGCGCGCGGATGCCGTGCTTGAGTTCAACATTACGCGCCTCATCAGCCGCACTGTGAAGCCGGAGAAGCCCCGGGTCGGCATAATCAGCGACCTGCCTGTCCTGGGGGAGGCGCAGCCGAACCCCTTTGCCCAGGGTCGCAGCCGCCCGACGCCCTGGCTTGCGTTCAAGGATATGCAGGAGGACTACGAACTCGTGAGCCTGCCTGCGGATGTCGAGAGCATCGACAAGGAATTGCAGACTCTTATCCTTGTCCACCCCAAGGAACTGCCGGAGAAGGCGGTGTATGCGATCGACCAGTTTGTCTTGCGGGGCGGGCGGCTCCTCGCATTCGTGGATCCTTTCTGCGTCACGGAGCTGGAGTCCATGCCGCAGCAGCAGTTCATGCGGCCCGAGGCCTCCTCGAATATCGAAAAGCTGTTTTCCGCCTGGGGCGTGGGCTATGATTCCGGCAGGGTGGTTGCCGACCCGCGGGGCATGACCCGTCTGCAAACCCAGGCCGGGCAGGTTGACGAAAGCTTGGTGTTTCTCTCGCTGACCGATGCGAACTGCGCCAAGGACGACATACTCACGGCGCAGCTTGAATCCGTGATGCTCCCGTTCTGCGGAAGCTTTTCGGATCTGTCCAAGGGCCTTACGTTCAAGCCGCTCGTGACGGCCTCACCGTTTGCGGGCGTCGTGGATACGATGCTGGCACAAACGGGCGGAGCCGCTCTGCGCCGGTCGTTGAAGCCCTCCGCCACGCCTCCGGTCATTGCCGCGCGCCTGAGCGGAACGTTTAAGACTGCCTTTCCCGAGGGACGTCCGAAGCCCGGCGCATCGGATGAGCCGGCGAAGGACGCGAAGAATGTCGACGAGGGGCATTTCACGGAAGGTGAGAGCACCGTCATTCTTGTGGCCGATGTGGATCTTCTCGTGGACCGGTTCTGCGTTGAGGATCTGAACTTCTTCGGCACGCAGGCCTTCCGCCCGTTGAACAACAACCTGACGCTCTTTGGAAATGCGGTGGAGCAGCTTTCGGGGAGCTCCGACCTTATCGGAATTCGCTCCCGCGGTAACTTCCAGCGCCCGTTCGAACGCGTGACCGAGCTTGAGGAAAAGGCGCGCTCCGAGTGGCAGGCGCGCGAGCAGGACCTCGAGGCGAAACTGCAGGAGGCGCGCGAGCAGCTCGGCCAGCTCGAAACGCAGAAGGATCCGAGCCGCAAGTTCATTCTGAGCGCGGAGCAGAAGTCTGCCATCGAGCGATTCCACTCGGAGGAGATCCGGATCAATAAGGAGCTGAAGGAAGTGCGCAAGAGCCTTCGGCGTGACATTGAGCGGCTAGGCGTGAAAGTGAAGGTGGTTAACATCGTGCTCATGCCCGCGCTCGTATGCCTGGCCGGCATCGGGTTCGGACTGTACCGCAGGCGTAAGAAGTAAACGTGGGCGGGATGCGGAGAAGCCGCGAGCGTCTTTAGTAGTCGGATAAGTGGGAGGAATATCTATGAAGGGCAGGAATCTCGTGATTCTGGCGGCGATGGCAGTGGTCCTCATCGGAATGGCCGTGCGGACGTCAAGGAAGGAAGGCGAGTCAGTTCCTGATGGGGTCGGCAGGAAGCTTCTCGCGGAACTCGCGGTGAATGACATCGAGCAGGTGGTCGTGACGGACGGAGCGCGCCAAGCGGCGGTGGTTCGGACTGAGGCGGGCTGGGAAGTGCCGGCGCGCTATGGGTTCCCAGCGAATTTTGCGAAGTTGCGCGCCGGGCTGCTGAAGCTGTCGGAGCTCAAGATCGGGCAGGTGCCCCGGCTGACCGAGAAACAGCGCAAGGACCTGAAGATGATGGCCTCCGGCGACACGAATCAGACGGGAAGAACCGTGGACTTGCTCGGCGCAGGCGGCAAGAAAATCGCGTCGCTGCTCATCGGCGCGGCGCATATGCGGAAGTCGGCCCAGAGCATGGGCGGCGGTTATCCGGACGGCCAGTACGTCTCGGCCGACGGCGGCAAGAGCGTGTATCTCGTATCGCAGACGCTTGAAGAGTTTTCTGAATCCCCCCAGAACTGGCTGGACACCGAACTGATGAGCGTGCAAAGCGAAGAGATCGAAAACATCCAGATCAGCGGGCCCGGGCGGGCAGACGTCAAGATGGTGCGTGCGGAGGGCTCCGGGTTCTCGCTCGAAGGGCTGCAGGCCACAGAGGAGCTTGACGCGGCGAAGGCTTCCGGCGCGCAGTCCGCGCTCAGCTACTTGCGCATTGAGGACGTCGCAGACCCGGCCCTCACCGAAGAGCAGCTCGGGCTGAAGAGCCCCGTGGTGTATCGCGCCGTGACAAAGAAGGGCGAAACCTACACCGTGCGGGTCGGTGGCTCGCCTACGAATGATGCGCGGCGCTACATCAGGGCCGGGGTGTCCCTTGCGCCGGCGCCTGCCGCGGCTGCTTCTACGAACGCGGCGCCCGAGGTCGCAAAGGCGGCGGAGGAGCGAAAGGAGCTGGAGCTGTCCGTCCAGACGCTCAACGCGAAGCTCTCGAAGTGGACCTTCCTTGTCGACGCGGACAAGGCCGGGGAGCTGTCTGCGGCGAGGGAGTCGCTAGTGAAGCCGAAGGAAGTGCCGAAGACCAAGGATGAACCGGGCGAGCTGCCCCAGGCGCCCGCGCCGGAAGCGGGAGGGAAGTAGGATATGAAACCTGATATTGCAAAGACGACGGACATCATCGGCCAGCAGGCAAGCGTGCTCGAGGCGCTCCGCCAGGAAGTGAACAAGGTGCTGGTCGGCCAGGAGAAGCTGCTCGACCGGATGCTGATCGGGCTGATTACGGGCGGGCACATTCTGCTGGAGGGCGTCCCCGGGCTGGCCAAAACGACGGCGGTCAAGACCCTGGCCGAGGCGCTGGGCCTCGAGTTCCACCGCATTTCCTTTACCCCCGACCTTCTGCCCGCGGACGTCGTGGGTACGCTGGTGTACAACCAGAAGGACGGCACGTTTACGCCGCGGCGCGGGCCGGTATTCACAAATCTGCTTCTCGCGGACGAGATCAACCGTGCGCCGGCCAAGGTCCAATCGGCGCTGCTGGAGTCGATGCAGGAGCACCAGGTCACAATCGGCGATAATACGTACCGGCTGCCGGAGCCGTTTCTCGTGCTGGCAACGCAGAACCCGATCGAGCAGGAGGGGACGTACCCGCTGCCCGAGGCGCAGATCGACCGCTTCATGCTCAAGTGCGTGATCGTTCACCCGTCTAAGGACGACGAGCGTCGCATCATGAACCGGTTCACGCGCAAGACAGAGGTCACCGTGCGGCCGGTCGTGACGGCGGAGCAGCTCGCCACGATGCGCGGGGTGCTTGACCAGGTGTACTGCGACGAGAAAGTGGGGGACTACATTCTCGATATCGTGTTCGCCACGCGCAAGCCGGCGGATTACAAGATGAAGGAGCTGGAGACGCAGATCCAGTACGGAGCCTCGCCGCGGGCCTCGATTTACCTCAACATGGCGGCGCGTGCCAACGCGATGCTGCACGGGCGGGCGTACGCCACGCCGCAGGACGTGAAGGAAGTTGCGCACGACATTCTGCGGCACCGCGTCATCCTGACGTATGAGGCAGAGGCCGAAGAGGTCACCAGCGAGTCTATTGTCACCAGGATCCTTAGCGAAATTCCCGTGCCGTAAGACGGCGCAGGCGGCGCGCTGCGCCGCTCTGGCCGGAGGCAGGAGTCGGGCACCATGGCGATCGACACACGTGAGCTGATGCGGCAGGTTGGGAAGATCAAGGTGATCACCAACCGCCTCGTGGACGAACACCTGTCCGGCGAATACCATTCTGTATTCAAGGGCCAGGGCATTGAGTTCGACGAGGTCCGCGAGTACATGGCGGGCGATGACGTGCGCTCGATCGACTGGAACGTGACGGCGCGCATGGGGCATCCCTACGTGAAGCGCTATTCCGAGGAGCGGGAGCTGACGATTGTGTTTCTCGTGGATATTTCGGGATCGCAGTGCTTCGGGTCGGGGTTGCGATCGAAGGCCGAGGTCGCCGCGGAGATCACCTGCCTGCTCGCGCTATCGGCCGTGAAGAACCAGGACAAGGTGGGGCTCATCCTCTTCAGCGATCGGATCGAGAAGTCCGTTCCGCCGCGCAAGGGGCGTACGGCGGCCATGCGCCTTGTGCGCGAAGTGCTCGCCGCCGAGGAGACGCGGCGCGGGACGGACATCGCTGCGGCGCTGAGGTTCCTGAACAACGTGCAGAAGCGGAAGGCCGTTGTGTTTCTGATCTCCGACTTCATGGCGACCCGCTACGAGCGCGAGCTTCGAGTGACCGCGCGCCACCATGACGTGATCTGCTGCCCGGTCTCCGACCCGCGCGAAAGCGAATTGCCGCGCGTCGGGCTGATTGAAGTGCAGGACCCGGAGACGGGCGCCCTTGTGCTGCTCGACACGGATTCGCGTTCCGTGCGGGAGGCGTTCCAGTCGGAGGCGGCGCGGCAGGACCGCGCCCTGCGCGAGCAACTCCGCAGAATGAAAGTGGACACCATCTTTCTGTCGACGGCCCGTCCGTTCGCAGATGACGTGCGCCGGCTCTTTCGCCAGCGCCAGATCAGGGTCGGCAGAGGATAGGAGGCGGGAAAGTGAACCGTGCCCGAACTACAATCTCAGCGGCAGTGCTCCTGGCTGCTCTGGCGGCATGCGGCTGCCAGAGGGGCTCGACGGCCCGGGAAGCGGCAAAGGCGCCCCGCTGCGAGGAGTTGTTCTGGGGGCCGGTCCACGTTCTCATGACGATCGACCCGCCTTGCGTGGACCTCGCGCGCGGCATGCAGCTCAGCATCGCCGTCACCGCGCCGCCGGAGTTGGACGTTACGCTGCCGCCGTTGAACGACCGCATGCAGGGGTTCAGCATTGGCGGCATGTTCGACGATGAGCCGGTGAACAAGGATGGAAAGGTAACTCGCACGCGTCACGTGCAGCTCACGCCCCTGGTGGCCGGCGCGTACCGGATCGCCCCGATCGCGGTCGAGTTTGAGGACAAGGCGGCAAACCCGGTGCGCAAGGGCTGGTTTCCTACGCGGCCGGTTGTGCTGGAGAAGGCGAGCCTGGTCGACGGCGACCCGGGCAAAGGGATATCGGAGCGGATCGATCCTGTGTGGATCTACCCCGCGTTCAGCACCGTGATGATGTGGCTTGCCGGCGGGGTGCTGGCGCTGGGCGCGCTGATCGGCCTCTGGAAGGTGGCGACGCGGGTGCGCGAGACCATCCAGCTTGCGCGCATGTCGCCGCGCGACCGCGCGCTGCGGGAGCTGGAGAAGCTGCTTGCCAAGGATCTTGTTCGCAGAAGCCTCGTCAAGGAGTTCTATGTGGAGCTGACGATGATCGTGCGCCGCTACATCGAGCGCAGCCACGCCGTGCGTGCGCCGGAGCAGACGACCGAGGAGTTCCTGGCTGCGGCCGCCGACAACCCGGCGTTCAAGCCGGACGTGATGCGGCGGCTGCGATCCTTCCTGCGCGCGGCGGACCTTGTGAAGTTCGCGGCGGACGAGCCGGACGAGGCGGCCATCGGCAACGCGACGCAGACGGCCAGGGACTACATCGAAAAGGACGCGCACGAGACCGAGATTCCGGCGAAATAGGGCCCCGTCATGTTTCAGTTTGCACAGCCATATATGTTTCTTTTGCTGATTCCGGCGGGAATCGCGGCCTGGTTCATGTACCGGCGCCGCGTGTTGCAGGGCATCTTGTTCTCGCCGATGCAGCGCCTGCCGGCGCAGGCGAGGACGTGGCGGGTCCATGCGGCGTGGGCGTTCTCTTTCCTGTTTCTTGCGGGGCTCGTGCTGGCGATTGCTGCGCTGGCGCGACCGCGCACCGTGCTGTCTCAATCGCACCGGCGGGCGGACGTCATCGCGATCTACATGGTGCTCGACGTGTCGGGGTCGATGGAGGCGCTCGACATGTCGGATTTTGCCGGCAACAGCATCGTGCGCGCCCGCACGCGGCTGGACGCGGTCAAGGAGACGTTTTCGGACTTCGTGGCGAAGCGCCCGGATGACCTCGTCGGCTTGATTACCTTCGGCGGATACGCGGCCACCCGCTCTCCGCTCACGCCTGATCACGAAGCCCTGCGGCACATGCTCAAGGGGGTAGAGGTGCCGCGCCCTTCGCAGGACCAGAGCGGGCAGGTCGTCAACCAGGAGGAGCTGCTGACGGCGATCGGGGACGGGCTGGCGACCGCGTGCGCGCGCATGGAGAAGTCCGAGCCGAAGTCGCGGATCGTGGTTCTTCTGAGCGACGGGGAATCGAACACCGGGGTCGTCAAGCCGGAGGAGGCGATCCGGGTCGCGAAGAAGATGGGTATTCGCGTGTACACGATTGGCGTGGGCTCCACGGGCGTGGCGCCGTTCCGCGGGCGCGACGCGTTCGGGCGCGAGGCGGTGGTTCCGGTGCAGGTTTCCCTCGACGAGGATCTCCTGCGCAAGATCGCGGCGGATACCGGGGCGCAGTACTTCAACGTGCGTAATCCCAAGGGGCTTGAAAAGGCCATGGCGGACATCAGCAAGCTGGAGAAGACCACGGTCGAGCGGGATATCTATAACCAGTACCAGGAGTGGTTCGTGTGGTGCCTTTGGCCGGCGCTGGGGCTGCTCAGCCTGGCGACCGCGGGCGGAATGCTGACTGCGAGGCGATTGCTGTGATCATCAATTTCGACAGCCCGAAAGTGCTTTTCCTGCTGTGGCTGGCACCGCTGCTGGCCGCGAGCTGGTTTGCCGCCGACCGCCGCCGCCGCGCCGCCCTGGCGCGTTTTGTTGCCCCGGCCATGCAGGCCAAGCTCTTTCCCGTCGCAACGGCGGCGCGGTTCCGCTGGCAGGCGGGGCTGATCACGGCGGCGCTTGTCCTGGCCCTGATCGCGGCCGCGCGCCCGCAGTGGGGCCAGCGCGAGGAGCGGGTGTTCGAACGCGGTCGCGACCTCGTGATCGCGCTGGACGTGTCGCGCTCGATGCTCGCCAACGACGTGCATCCCAACCGGCTGCAGCGGGCCAAGGCGGATCTTGTGGACCTCATCAAGGAGCTGCGCGGCGACCGGGCTGCGCTCATGGCCTTCCGGCAAAAGGCGGTTCTGCTGTGCCCGCTTACGACGGACTACGCGTTTCTCAGGCAGGCGCTGGACGGCTGCGGCCCTGAGTCGGCGCCGCGCGGGGAAACGGACATCGGCGACGCCATCGTCAAGGCGATGGAAGTCTTCGACACGGAGGAAGGGTCCCACAGGGCGATCATCCTGATCTCCGATGGCGAGGACCTGACCGGCCGGGGCGTGAAGCTCGCGGAGGAGGCGGCGAAACGGAAGATCCCCATTTTCACCGTGGGCCTCGGCAACAGCCAGGGGGGACGGATTCCTGACGAGGAGAAGCGCGGCAGCTTCTCGCAGTTCCAGGGGCAGGAGATTGTGACGAAGCTGGATCACGACACGATGAACAGCATTGCGAAGGCGACGGGCGGCGCCTACATTCCCGTGCAGACTGCGGCGATGACGAGCACGACGCTGGGCACGATCTATCGCGACTACCTCCAGAACGTATCGGCGCGCGACACGGAGGAAACGATGCAGCGCCGCTACGTGGAGCGCTACCAGCTCTTTCTGGGACCTGCCGTATTACTCCTGATAGCGGCGGGATGCCTGAGCCGGGGGAGGTTGCGCGCCGCGGCCCCGCAGGCGCCCGCAGGCAGGACCGGCGCTGCGCGGGGGGCGCTGTTCATTGCGGCAACGCTGGCCGCGGTGTCAGCCCAAGCCCAGGGCACGAACGCGGCGATGCCCGTGCCGGCCTCGCATGCCGCGACGAATGCCGTCGCGCCGGAGGGCGGCGCGGGGCCGGACGCGAGCGGCAAGTCCGCCCCGGCGGCGGGCCGCGACGCGGGGCGAGCGGCCCAGAGGATGTACCTGCTGGGCAAGTATGTGGACGCGGCAAACGTGTACGAAGGAGCCGCGCGGGGCGCGTCGAAGAGCCTGGGTGAGGATTTGAAGCTGAACGCGGCCGCCGCGTGGTACCGGGCTGGCAAGCCGGGGGATGCCGCTGTGCTTCTTCGGGAGCTTGCGCAGTACGGGTCGGACCGCGGCGGCAGGGCGCAAGGCGCGCTGGGAACGGCGCTCTTCAAGGCCGCGGAGATCCCGGAGAGCGGGACCGCGTCGCAGAAGATGGAGCGGGCGACGCTCCTGAAGGAAGGCGCCGAGGCGTTTCGTGAGGCCGCCCGGGCCGCGCAGGACGACGAAGCGCTGCGCAAGAATCTCGCCGTCACGGCCGCCGCGCTGGGCGCGGCGCAGGATGCCGCCAAGATCGCGGGCCTGGATGAAAAATACAAGGAGACCGGGCCGGATCAGCTCGCCGGGTCAATGCTCAGGGAGCAGAGGGCCGTGAACGAGGCGATCCTGAGATCCTTCACGAACGATGCGCCGTCGCGCATCCGCGAAATGGAAGAGCTGGCAGACCGGCAGGCATCGAACGCGGACCTGTGGATCCCGCTCAAGAGCAAGCTTATCGAGGCCATGTCGCAGCAGCCGCCCACGACGAACACGCAGCAGCAGATGGCCATGCTTGAGCAGACCATCGAAGCGACCCGGGACAACATGCACAGGTCGGCGGACAGCCTGCGGGACATGGATGAAAAGGCGCGCGAAGCGGCCGCGGTGTCCGAGGCTTCCATCTACCAGTTCTGGAAGAGCATTGCGCCGTTTCCCGCGCTGCTGCAGGAGGATATCTGGCAGCAAACGAACACCATTAACGATACGCAGGCCGGCGCCGCCGACGTTGAAGGGAAGCGCTTCAAGCTAGCCCGCGCGCGGCAGAGCGAGGCCTGCGGACTGACGGATCTCTTTCGACAACGCTTTGCGGCGGCCGTGCCCGAGGGCGGGACGCCTGTCCCCCAGGCCGGCGCGACGAACGCGCTGGGAGGCGAGCAGGGCGCGGCGGGCGGCACGAATGCACAGGAGCAGGCCATAACCGCCGAGACGCGCAGCAAGATCCTCGACCTGACGGAGAAGGCGAAGGGCGTTCAGGGCGGCGCCCTGGAAGCCCTGGACAGGAAGAAGGCGGCGGACTCGGTCGCCCTGCAGCGCCAGGCGCGTGATATTCTGAAAGAGATTGAAGAATTGTTGCCAAAGGACAAGAATTCCCAGCAACAGCAACAGCAGCAGGAAGACCAGAATCGGCAGGATCAGGAGCAAAAGCAGGAAGACCAGAAGCGGCAAGACCAGCAGCAGCCGCCTCAGGACAAGCCGCCGGAGCAGAAGCCGCCGGAGCCCAAAGAGGAGCAGAAGCTGGAGGAGCCCGCGACTCCGGAAGACGTGAAGAAGGTTCTGGATCGCGCGCTGCAGCGCGAACGCGAGCACGAAGATGAGAAGCGCCGCCAGAACCAGTTCATGCCACCCTCGCCGATCGAACGGGATTGGTGAGCATGCCGCACCTGCGGTTGACGCCGAATGCAGACGCAGACGAAGGAGCAGCATGCGGTTTCCGGGAAAGAGTGTACTTCTGCTGATCGGCGCGCTGGCCGTTGCGCCCGCGCGGGCGGGGGACGTCAGCATGTCTGTCGCCGCCAACCGCGAGCAGATTTACATTGGCGAATCGGTCGTGCTGACCATCAAGGTATCCGGGTCGGATGGCGTGCAGCCCGACCTTTCGGGCATTCCGAACGCGAGCGTGCGTTCTCTCGGCAGCCAGCAATCCAGCCAGCACAGCTTCAGTATGATTGGCGGACGCGTACGGAGCGAGTCGTTCGTGGGTCGGGTCTTCGCATACGAGGTGACGCCATCGACGAACGGGGTGTTTCAGGCGGGCCCCGTGCGGCTGGAAGTGGATGGGAAGGTAATTGTCGACCCGGGCTGCACGGTCCAGGTCGAGGGCGTTGAAAGCCAGGATCGCGTGCTTGTGGAGCTTATCCCGACGCGCGAGGCGATGCTGGTGGACGAGCGGTTTGAGGTCACGCTTCGAGTGCGGGTGCTGCGCATGCAGGGCGTGGCGGCCAACCTGGAGCCGCTGAATCCGGCCGAGCCGCCCAATCTTTCCGCGGCTTTTCTCGAGGGGGAGCCGATCCGGGGCCTGGACTGCCCCGATATGAAGGCGCTGCTTGAGGGAAAGCTGATCAACGATCCGAATGGCGCGGGGTTTGCCTTGAACAACTTTTCGGTGGGACGCGGGCCGTTCAGCGAACAGGCGAAGTTTCGCCTGGACGTGCGGGCCGTGGAAATCGGCGGCAGGGGCTACTTTGAGTACAGTCTGCCTCTACGCTACGTGGCGCGCGAAGAGGGCAGCTACACGTTTGGCCCGGTGGTTTTCAAAGGCATGGTTGTGCAGGGCGTGGACGGGTCGCGCCGCCCGTTCGGGCGGCCGATATTCGCCGTGGGCCCGGCCTGCACCGTGCGGGTGACGCCGCCGCCGGAGGCGGGGCGGCCGGAGTGCTTTATCGGGGCGATTGGCAGCAACATGACTGTGAAGGCGTCGCTGGACACCCAGACCTGCAACGTCGGGGACCCGCTCACGCTCACGCTGGAAATTGGAGGGGACATCAGCAGAGACAACATGTATCCGCTTCCATTGTCACAACACCCCAACCTGGCCCAGAGCTTCCGGGTGTACGAGGACGCGGTGCAGAACGTGCGCAAGGGCGATGTGCGGATCTTCGCATATACGGTTCGTCCGACCCGGGCCGGAACTATGGAGTTGCCTCCCGTGGCGGTCGGCTATTACAACGCGGCGCGCGGCGTTTACGAGATCGTCAAATCGGCGCCAATTCCCTTGCGTGTCAATGAGGCCCAGGAGATGGGGCGGGATATGATCATTCAGGCCTCCACGAACCGCGCGTCGAGCCGCACCGTCGAGCTGCGCACCAGCATGCGGAGCCCCGCCCCGATGACGATGGACCCGCGCGGCGCGACGCGTCAGGATCTCGTGGCGTGGCGGCGCACGGGCCCGCTGCTGGCGGCGGGGCCGGCGGCGTGGGCGTGCGTCGTGGCCTTCGGCGCGGCCAGGCGACGCATTTCCGCCGGGGCCGGCGGCCGCCGGAAGCGGCGGGCCATCGCGCATGCCGAAGCGCTGCTGGCGAAAGCGGGCGGAAGGAATGTTGACGGCCGGGAGGCGCGCCAGCATGTGGCGGCTGCGATCCGGCTATACCTTGGGGAGCACTTCGGCGCCTCCGCGTCCTCCATTACGCCGCCGGACGCGCGGCGGCTGCTTGAGTCGGACCGCCGCACGGATCCGGTGCGCGCGGCGCTCTGTGCCCTGTTCGAGCGCACGTTCAACGCGGCGTATGGCGACATGGAGGCCGGCGATTCCCCTGCGGACCGGGATGTCGAAGACGCCATGCAGCTATTGTCCCAGCTTGATGGACTCCTGCGCGCTCAAGCGGGGCGGCAGGAAGAAGGAGCCGAATGAGAGGCCTAAGGATCCAGCTGGCGGAAGTGGCGCTGGCGGCGCTAATGGTCGGCGCGGGCGCGGCCCGCGCCGACGACCGCGGCGAGCAGCAATTCGTATGGTCCGAGGCCAACGCGCGCCTGACGTCGGCGCAGACGGAAGCGGAGTTCAGGGCCGCTGCGCGAACCTACATGCGGCTTGTGGATGCGGGCGTGCGAAACGGGCCGCTCTTCTTCAATCTGGGCACGGCGCTGCTCAAGGCCGGCGAGTACGACGGCGCGCGCGCGGCGATGCTTCGGGCCGAGCGGTACATGGGGGCCAATCTGCGGATCGAGCGCAACCTGATTCTCGCCCTTGCGCGGGGAAGGAGCCCGGACAGCGTGGACCTGCCGTGGTATCGTCCGCTTCTGTTCTGGCACTACGAACTGCCGGCCGGCACGCGCGTTGCGATCGCTGTGCTGGCTTACATGCTGTGCTGGAGCGCCTTGATCTTGCGCCGGTGCGGAGCGCGGGAGACCGGCGGCCAGATCCTGCTGCTGTGCCTGGTTGTGTTCGGAATCTTTGGCAGCAGCGGCGCGGCCTCGTGGTGGCAGGAGCACCGGGATGATGCCGCGGGAGTCGTGATGAGCGCACGGGGACAGGTGTCGAATGTCGAGAAAGCAACCAGATAGCGTACGAAGGCTTGTCGCGCTGGCCCTGTTGCTGATTGCGGGCCGCGCGGCGGGGCAGGGGGACGCAACGATTGATGTCGAGATCGTTTCGCCCAAGCCGGTGCTCTTTGTGCATGAGCCCTTCGAGCTGGAGATTGTTGTGCGCTCAAGCGGCGTGAGGCTGGGACAAAGCTTCCGGCTGCAGGGGTTCCCGCCGGACGAGGAGCTGCGTCGGGGAGACTTCGGCGAGATGCCGGCCCAGGACGCGCTGCGCGGGAACGTGCTGCAGTCAACCCGGCGGTTTCGCTGCGTAACGATGGCCATGAAGACGGGCGATCTGCAGATCGCGCCGTCGCTGGAGCTCTCAATCCTGACGCGTCAGATGGGATTCTTCGGGCCAAGCTGGGTCGAGCAGCGCCGTCAGGTTGCGGCGCGTCCCATCACCCTGTCGGTCAAGCCGTTGCCGTCGGCCGGCCGTCCCGCCGGGTATTCGGGTGCGGTGGGCAATTTCACGCTGGCCGTTGCTGTCTCGCCGAGCGAGTTGGCGGTGGGCGACCTGGTGAAGATCTCGACGGCTGTGCGCGGGCAGGGCTACCTTGACGGGATTGTGGCGCCGGCACTTCCCGCGCTGGAGAGCTTCAAGTTGTATCCCGCCGTGGAACGCGTGTCTTCCATGCCGACGGAGCGGCTTTTCGAACAAACGCTGATCCCGTTGAGCACCAACGCGCGCGTCATACCGGCTCTTTCCTTTTCGTTCTTCGATCCGGCGCAGGGCCGGTATGGGACTTTGTCGCAAGGGCCCTTTGCCCTTACGTTTCACGCGCGGACGGATCCGACGTTTGTCCCATATCGCCCTGTGACGCCGACCGGGGCAAAGCCGGAGACTGTTGCCGCGCAGCCGGCATCGGAACGGCCGGCTCGGGACGCGGGAAGGATCGTGCTTGTGACGTTGTACTGGGTTGTAGCGGGGGGCCTCACGCTGCTTGTATACCGTCGCGGGAGGAAGTTTCGCTTTCTGGCGCTGCTTGTGCCGGCGATCGCGCTTGCCGGGTTCCGTCCGGTGTTGACGGTCGCGTTGCGAGGCCGGGCCGGCGCCGAAGAGCGTTTCATCCGCGACGTGACGGTGCGCTTTGCGCCTTCGATGCAGTCCGCGGGGCAGTGGCAGGCTCAGAGCGGAACGGTCGCGTCGGTCACGGAGTCATGGGGGGCCTGGCGTCAGGTCGAAGTGGACCGGGATGCGGGCTGGGTTCCTGCCGATGCGCTGGCGCCCTGACCCGCGCTGAACGCGTAGCCCTGCTGCAGGCGACCGGTAATCAGCAATCAGTAGGCCACACACCCGATTAACTAACGCTGCCTTTCTGCTGATCAGTGGTCGCCGATGACTGGCAGCTGCTCTTTCCGGCCTCAATGTTCAGGAGGCGAATTCTTATCCTCGGGAATATGCGGGACCTCGACCCAGCTTCGAAGCGCGTGCATGCGCGCGAACGCCTTGCGCGCGCCATGGTAATCGTGCAGGCCCAACCGGACGTACCCCAGGTATTGCCACAGGCGGTAGCTTAGCGGATCGTACTGCGCGGCGCGTGATGCGCAGCATTCCGCGTAGCGCGCGGCCTGTTCGCCCCCTCGTCGTCCGTTCAGGTAGCCCCACCGGGTCCACGCGCGCCAGTGCGTGGGCGCCCAGACGAGCGCCTGGCGCGCCTCGGCGCGCGTGGTCGCGCCCAGCGCCCCGGGGTTTTCCATTCTCTGCACGCCGGGCTCGTTCGAAAGCAGAGCCAGGGCGGCAATCAGGTTCAGGGCCGCCAGCCATAATGGCTTGGGCAGGGCCGCGCGGATGGGAGGCATGTTGACGCCCACGAGGGCGGCGAGCGCAAGCGCGTAAAGGGGAGAGTGCAGGGCAAAATCAGTAAGCGCGTGGGCGGCGGCCGCCGCTGCCCCGCCGCCTAGCGCGGCGAGCAGCGCGCGCGACGGTTCCCCGGTGCGTGCGAAGCGCACGGCGGCGACAGCGCAGGCGGCGACCAGGAGCGCGGCCAAGGCCACGCCGACGCCCCCCCCCTCGGCGAGAAGTTGGAGATACTCGTTCTCCGGGTGGGTCCGGAATCCGCTGTGGGAGGACGTTCTGTGCTGTGGGTAGACCATGCGGAAGGCGTTCGCGCCGGCGCCGGCCACCGGGTAGGCGCGCCAGATGGCGAGTGTGTCGTGCCACGCGGCCAGCCGCGGCCCCACGCTGGAGTCCTCGGGGTCGCGCAGCATTTCCATCCTCGCGCGCAAGGTCGGCGCGCTTGCCAGGGCGCCCCAGGCGAGGAGGGCGGCCAGCGCGGCTCCGAGCGCGATCGCCGGGATTGCCCGCCGGGCAGGGAAGAACAGCAGGGGGACGGCCGCCATGCCCGTAAGCCAAGCGAGAAACCCTCCGCGCGACATGGAGGTGAGCAGCGCTGCGCTGAGGGCGAGGAAGCAGAAAGCCCAGAGCGGGGCCTGGAGCCAGCGACGGGTTCGCAGGGCGTGGATGAACAGGACGAACGCCGGCGGGCTGAACAGCGCCATCATGCCCGCGAAGTGATTGCGGTTTGCGAAGCAGGCGACCGGCCCGGGAAGAACGTGGGGAATCGGATAGAACCACAGGAGCGTGTCGCCCTGCGGAATGAAGCGCAGCGAGATCAGGCCGGTGACGCCGACGGCGGCGGAGAGAGTCACGAGCCCGCCGAGGAGGCCGAAGCGCCCGCGCGCGGAGAGCCGTGAGGCGAGCCGCGCGACGCCGTAGGCTGCAATGAGCATTGCGGCGATGCGCATTGTGCCGGCGCGATTACGTGTGAAAGCGAACCAGTCCGTCCGGAGCGGCGCAAGCCCCCGGTCAGCGGCCTCGGTCAGGGCCTGTGCGACGAGGGAATTCTGCGCGTGCCGCTCGCTTCCCGTCCAACGCGTTGCGGCAAGCGGCAGGGGGATGAGCGTGGCGAGCAGGAACGCCAGGGCCAGCAGGTAGGCGCGGTCCACGCCCCATCTGGCGGGGGCGTCAGGCTTCTCATCGGGCGCCTGGCGAATGCCACGGCGAAGCTCGAGAAGAAGATCGATGGCCGCCAGCGCGGCTGCGACCGCGGCTACGGTCCAGGACAGAATGCCTGCGCCGGACAGTGTAAGGAACAGGAGCGCCAAGAGTATGGCGAAGTGCGGGATCATGGGCGCCTCCAAGTCGCCGCCTGGGCGGACGGACGGACGGGCGCCGCCTGCGAAGCGGGCGCGTAGAGATCAAGCTCACCGTCACGATATAGCAGCCGGCCGCCGGGCCTCAAGCCGTCGCCATGGATAACGAGCCAGTAGGACCGCGGGCAGTCTCCGTACCATTCGACTTCCGCTTCGCCTGCGGCGAAGGCGTGGCGCAGGTAATCGATCCAAACCTGCGCGTCTGTGCGCAGCGGCCAGCGCAGCGCGGGCGCGGGGCGCAGCGCGACGGGAGCCCTTGCGCTGGCTGGCCGAACGGTGAAACGGGGGCAGCCTGAGCAATAGGCCTGCACCTGGGTGCGAGGCCCGTCGGGCGCATCGATGCGGAAAGGGCCGAGCGGATCGTACTGCTCGAGAAACATTGCCGCGCGCCAGACATCGCGCGGGGTCGCTGTCCACGTACGGTGCGCGATTATGGCAAGCGCGCCGGCGACCGTAAGAGCTAACGCCGCGCGGAGCAGGGCGGCCCTGTGCAGCGGCCAGCGCTCCATTGCGGAGGATGCCGCCGCCGTCGCGGCGTGGCATACGAAAGGCAGCGTCAGAAGGGCGCCGTACATCTCCTTGTGAAAGGCGAGGGGAACTGTCAGTAGCGCGGGGAAGAAGAGGAGCCGCCAGGCGGGGCGCGACCACCATTCTCGCACGGCCAGAATTGCGAGTGCCGCCGCGGGGATGTACCAGCCGAAACGAGTGATAGACCTCGTGGCAAGCCCCACGACGGATGACGTTAGGCTTGTTCCTGCGAGGAGGCCGGCTGCGACTGCGAAGGGTACTACGAGAAGGATGCGGAGCCAGCGGATGTCGCGGCGCGGAAGGAGCAAGCCGAACGGCAGGGCGGCGAGGATGAGGGGCACAGCCACAAGCCCCGCCTTATGCGCGAGGCACAGCATGGCCGCAAGCGCCGGCAGGGCAAGCAGGGCTGCGAGGCGAGGCAGGCGTAGACAGGCGATCAGAAAGAGAGGCAGAAGCGCAACGAACACTCCCCGGCCGGTGGCCCAGTGGTTGTAGCGCAGGAACACAGGCGAGAAGGCATAGAAGACGCCGAACAGCATTGCCGGAACGTGTGAGGGAAAGAGAACCGTGCCAAGCCAGAGGGCCGCGAAGAGACCGGTCAATCCGGACAGCAGCGACACAATGTAGTAGCCGCCGTCTACACCCAGCCCGCCGAGAATCTGGATCGAGGCCATCGTCAGGGGCTGGATGCTGGGATAGGAGCGAGGGGTAAAGCCGAAAAGCGAAAGCGGGTGCACCAGCCATGGGATGCATTGTTCGACGCGAACGGCAGTGGCAAGATCCTGCCACTTGTAGGTGTCGATGCCGGCCAGATGTGTGACGGGGAGGATAAGGGCGGCGAACAGGAATGCGGGAATCCATGGCATGCGATCCATCAGGAAAGAGGATCCCTCTTCCCCGGCCTGTCGCCTGCAGAGGACGCGCCGTTTCAGGGCTGGGATAAGAGCCGCCACCGCGAAGAGGATCAGGAAGAGCCCCCAGTGCACGGCCGCCAGGCTCGGGGCATGTATGGGCACGCGAAGAAGGTGTAGAAGCAACGGAACCGACGCGTTCAACAGGAGGGACGTTGCGCCGGCGACGGCGACGAGTGGCGCCCTTGCGAGCGACGGCGCAATCATCCGCACGAGCATGAAGGGGGTGAGGGCGATAGCGGGGATCAAGGCGAGACGCGCGGCCAGGCGCAGGGCAAACGCTATGTAGAGGTCAGGCAATGTCGATCCATTGGAATACAGTTAGCACAGTTTCACACGAGGCTTAAAGAAGGCTGGGACTTGGGCCCGGGCCGTCACCGCCGCCGCCCCCAGGCGGCTCTTCTCCGCCTCCTCCAGGCGGCTCTTCTCCCCCGCCCCCGTGCGGCTCTCCGCCCCCGCCGGGCGGCTTACCGCCCCCAGGCGGCTCTTCTCCGCCTCCCTTCTCCTTCTCGGTGTATGTGGTGCCGGCCGGTGTGGAGGCATCGTGCTTGCTCGTTTGCAAAGTTTGTCCGTTGCCTGACTCGTTCGAGGCCTCACTCCCTGTGGTCTTTGACCGGTCTCCCTCTTTGATTCCTGTCTCGACTCCGCGGCTGCACAGGCATAGGCGGTAGGGGATGCGCGCGATATGCAGGGCCGGCCCGGACGCCACGCTCACCACACGGAATCCTCGAAATCTGTCAGTGAAGAAAGGATGAACGAACTGGCGCTGGCTGAGCCGGGGCATCTCAAATAGCCAGGATCCGCCGTAGCAGGCGCGGTCCAGCGGGGAGCCTTCGCAACCGGGGTCGGTCATCCATTCGTTCACGTTGCCGCTGAGGTCGTAGATGCCGAAAAGATTTTCGTTTGTCCTCGTCTGAAACACCCCGTCATGGCTCGTGCCATCATAGTAGCCACCCGGCGTCGTGTCGTGCCAGGCGGAAGCGCCGCTGTCCAGATAGTTGGCGTCGCGGGCGTCGAGCACGCTGCGGCCACAGCCATAGGCGACATTCGTCTTGGCGTTCCATGAGCCGGCCTTGAGCATCTCGTTGAATGGGTTGACAAAGCTGTTAGTGCCTGACGACTTAGATGTGGCGAGGGATGCCACCGCCTGCAGTCCGGTCACGGCGATGTAGGGAAGCCTGACGCCCGCGGTGGCGCGCCACTTTGCATGGTCGGCTGGCGTCCACTGGCCGGCGCGCCAGTCGGATTCGACAAGCGTCGCGGGCGACCAGTCGATGGGATCAGTTCCCTCGCGGTAGCTGCGCGCGTCCGGCCCCTTGCCGCGATCAAGGGTCAGCCAGTTACAGTACTTCATGGCGCCGACCCAGGAGACGCCGATCACCGCATGCCTGGCAAACGTGCCGCCGTCCGGCGCCGGGGCCCGCGTCACAGTGTAGCGGCGGCCGGGCGGGTTCTTTTCAAAGTAGATAAGGCGGCTATCGCCTAACAAAAAGACCTCGTCGCCGGCCGATCGGCGTGCGGAGCTGAGCCACACGTTTCCGCTGGTATCAAACGACATGTTCGCGCCGCGCGCGTTGTCGCGGTTGGCCTGCGCGTCGTTAAGAAAGCGCGCGAACTCTTCGTTCTCCACCATGAGAAAAGGGTTGGTGTGGGCCTGCGCGCTGTCCGAGTTATCCATGGGCAGGCGGAAGCCCTTGAAGGAAAGCCATGCGGAGCGCTCCTCGTCGGTGAAGATGCCGTTTGACCAGTTCGTCTCGCCGCAGGTCACGGGCGCCCAATCCCGGCCCGCGGCGCCTTCCCGGTAGCAGCGCTGGTCGGACCCGCGGCCCGTGTCAAGGGTGAGCCAGTTGCAGTATTTCACGGCTCCGTACCAGGAGACTCCGACGATGGGGTGGTTGGCATACGAGCCCCCGTTGGGCGGCGCCTTCGGAGTGACGCTGTAGCGGGTTCCCGCAGGCGCATCGCGGCGATACACAAGGCGACTGCCGGCAACAGCGAACATTTCGTCGCGCTCGGCAAGCATGGCGGGGTTCATCCACACGTTGCCCGATGCATCGAAGTACATGTTCGTGCCGCGCAGATTGTTTGTGTTGGCCTGCGCATCGTTCAAGAAGCGCGCGAATTCATCGTTCTGCAGCTCGTACTTCGACATGAAGAAGTCGTATTGAGGTCCTGAAGGCTGACCGCCCGCCGATACGAGGGAAAGCTCGGGACCGGCCCGGTACTCCGGCCGGATGGCCGCGATCAGTGTATCGGATGCTCCGCCGCGATTCCGCGACTGCAGCGGTCGCGCCATCACGAGGTTGGTGGAGGTCGTGGTGCCGGCCACGTGGGCGACGCGGCTGCCATCCACGGCGACCGAGTAGAGAGAGTCCTCGCCCTGCCCCCCGAGCCATGTGGCGTATCCGACTGGCTTGCCCGGCGGATCGATGCGCACGGCGAAGCCGTCCCACGCACCTCCGCCGTATTGGTCTTGGACGGGTTTGACGACGGGCAGGTTGCTGGAGGAGGTGGAGCCGACGAGGTGAGCCGCCCCAGCGGCATCCGGTGCCACCGCAAAAGCCCGGTCGTCGCCGTCCGCGCCGAAGTAGGTCGAATAGATCGGGCGCGCCCCCTGGGCGTCCATTTTGGTGACCGTTGCGTCCCAGTAGCCGCCGCCGTGGTTGGGCTGTACGGCATTCATAGCTGGAAAGTCCGGGGAAGAGCTCTCGCCCGCTATGTAAGCCTGATCGGCCGAATCCACGGCGATCCCGTATCCTGAATCGTCGCCCGACCCGCCGAGGTACGATGCGTATTGAAGCGACTGGCCATCCGGAGCCAGCTTGGCGACGAAGGCGTCCCATGCACCGCCGGCAAAGAGACGCTGGAAGGGGGTGGCGACCGGCAGGTCTTTCGACGAGGTCTGGCCTGCGATGTAGGCGCAGCGCCGGCTGTCCACGGCGAGCGAGAAAGCGGAGTTGTCCCCCGAGCCGCCGAAGGTTGTGAGATAGTCCAGCCTGCGGGCCGCGGTGTTAATGCGCGCCACAAAGGCGTCCACGCGACCGATGCCGGCCGGCGGATGCAGCACGGCCGTGGACGGAAAGTCGGGCGAAGAAGTCTCGCCTGCAAGGTAGATATTCGTTTCTGAATCGAGGGCGATCGCGTAGGCGCGCTCGTCGCCCGTGCCGCCCCAGCGCAGCGACGTGCCGCTTATCAGGCCGTTGGCGTCAAGGTGGGTGAGAAAGACGTCCCACGAGCCGCCGGGCTTGAGGCCTGCAATGGAATTGGTGACGGGGAAGTTGTCGGACATCGTTTCGCCGCATACGAAGACGCTGCCGTCCGGGGCGGCGGCGAGGCCGAAGGCCCGGTCGTCTCCAAAGCCGCCTAGAAACGTGGTGTAGACTGGCCGGGAGTCCGCGATGCGGAACTTCGTAACGAACACGTCCACGTTGTTGCCTTCACGCTTCTCGGAAGAGCGGGGAATGCTGAAGCGAGGGGAGGATGATTCGCCCGCGATGTAGCCAAAGCCCGCGTCGTCCACTGCCACCGCGTAGCCGCGATCCGTGCCGGAGCCTCCAAGGTATGACGTGTAGTCAAGCGCGGGCTTCGCAACCAATGGTTTGTCCCGGACATAGGGCTCAACAGCGAAGCGATAGGTGCGCGAGGAGGGATCGTAAATGAAGCTGCTCTGCACCGGGGTGGTGCGTCCGTCGATCACCTGGGAGACAACTGGAGCGTGCATCACGATCTTGCCGCAGGAAAAATGCACTTCGATGTTGCCGCTGGCGTCGAGGAGTGTCTCGTCGGCCCCGTCGAAAGCGAATTGAACGGAAGAAGGATCCGCTCCGGGCCAGATGATGAATACATATTCCATGCGATTCTGGTCTCCATAGCAATTCAGGTCAATACCCGGGTAGATGTCCTGGTACTGCACCGTGGCGAATGCCGGGATCTCGGTGGACCACTGCGCGGGGTCGTTGCCCTGAAGGAAGTTGTTGCGGCCGCTGTTGGCGTCGTTAATGCGGCCTCTTGTGGCATCCTTTACAGCGGCGACGGGAGCCCGGGTGCGGCTGATGCCATGCCAGCGCCAGAGGCGATCCTTTGCAGGATCTCCGTCTGCGGAGGCCATGCTGTCCGTCGAGCCGGAAGGCTGGGCATCGATGTTGGCGGCGGGCAAACGCATACAGAGAGTTATGCTCGGCTCCAGCTCGGTTGCGCTCACTTCCGCTCCGCGAGGCGAGTAGATGATCTTCTTGTCCATGTCCACTTGAACCTGAGGCCGTGTGAGATCGAGGCAAAGCTCGCCTGATCCCATTCGAATGCTGAAGCCTGCGCCCTGAGCGGAAAAATCGAAGTTGCCACCGTATTCCTCGCAGTACTCCTCGAAGAGCAGCGGCACGTTGCCTATGGCCCGATCGGCACGGGCGAGCTCCTCTTCATCCGTCGCATCCAGAGCAGGCGCCTGGCCGCGCGCCACCGAAGAAGGAAGCTTGTAGCCGAATTTTCGCTTTCGCCCGCTGGCTCCGAGCGGGCCTGCCCGCCGCGACGGAGCGGCGGCGCCACCGAGCCCGCCGCCGGCCTCTTCAGCTGGCGTTGTGTCTGAGACGTCCGGCCTGCCCCCCCCCATGAGATCAGACGGAACGAGCTTGAAGAAGATTAGCCCGAGAATAAGAATGCAAAGCAGGAGCAGGAGAATGAGAAGCAGCAGGAGCAGAGACGTCCAACGGGACTTCGAATCAGATTCCTGCGGCTCGGGTTGTTCCATGATCCGTATATCCGTGAAACTGCGCCCTTCAGGGGATTTCGAGCCCTGAGATGATCGGACTGTACCGCATGGCCGCGAGAGTGTCAATGCGGGGGAAGACCAGTGTCGCACAAGATGTTGAAGGTCATTGGCTTCTGTCGGTCTGCCCCGAGATGGTCGAGGGTTTTACCTGGCAGGAGCCTGGATTGCGGATCCTGCGCCGCAAGGGCGCAGGGATCCCCATCCCCTCAGTGCGCCTCACGATGCAGCCGATGTCTTGATTGACATAGTCGACATGCGTGCGTACGCTCTCAAACACTTGATAGGGGGTGCTGATGCTTCTCAATTTCTGCACTGGTTTGGCTTCCGCTTTCAGCCTTGCCGTGCGATTCCGATGTCTGATTGTTGCGGCCGTTATTGTGACCTCTGTGTCGGCTGCGCCGCCTGCCACAACCACCACCGTGGCATCCAAGGACCGGGTCGAAGCGATCAGGCAGTCCTACGTCAGTGCTCAGGGCGACGTAGCGGCTGACTACAATGAGGCCATGGACAAGGTTGTGGCTCAATACAGGCAGGCGCTTGAAGCCTACAGGAAGCAACGCCAGCAAGCCGGGGCGCTTGAGGATACAACGGTGATTCTGCGCGAGCAGGAGCGATTGAAGAACGAGCGCTCACTGCCTGCGGAGGCGGGCGGCGCGCACAAGGGCCTCGCCGCGTTACAGAAACCTTTCATTCAGGCGCAGGTTCGATGTCTGGATCAGAAGGACAGCAGTCTCAGGAAGCTCGTGCTTGACTACGCTGTGCGCCTGGAGGCCGGCAAGAAAGCGCTTACGATCGCCGGGCAGATTGACGAGGCCGTGGCCGCTGATGATGAGCTCAAAGCCGTGAAGTCATCGTCCGAGTGGAAGGTGGCCGAAGCGGCCGCCGCCGCGAACGCCGCAGAACCCGATGCGGCCCATGCGGAGCCCCACGAGAGGCCCCTGGCATCCGCCGAACCGCCCGAGTACCAGATGTCGGGTCGATGCAGGCTTTACAGCGGAGTACCCCCTGCGCTCAGCGGCGTGGACCTGAAGACTGTGGCGCTGCACCAGACGGAGATGGGCCGGCTTGGGGCGTTGAACTTCGCCGCCATGATAGGGGAGCAATCGCGAACTGAGAGATTTCGCATCACGGGCTACAACGTGATTACCAATAGCAGGGAGACGGATTCGGTCTTCTACATTCGTGTGCAAATGAAGCCGATCAGCGGAAGGCCGGACGTCACCAACGCGCACGTTGTGGTCCAGTATTTCGTCAGGCCTGCAATCAAGGGTTCCAAGAACGTCCCCCCTCAGGAGTTTGCGCTCGAATACGCAGGCGTGGACAGGCTCGGAACGAAGCAAATGACGGTGGATTTTCCGCCGCTCACAATCCATAAGGCCGTGGTTGAGCGGTCCGCCCTCAATCCATACTCGAAAAGATTCGATAAGGTTTCTTTCGAAAGAGGGTTTGAATACTACGGAGTGCTGGTTACCGTGTTCGGCTCAGATCAGTCCGTAATCTATCAGGCTGGCAGCAACCCCAACTTGGATTCTTTCGCCAGAACGACTCCCGTCCTGTTTCGGGACCGGTTGGCCAAGGACGAGTTGCCCGTGCAGCCGAGTACGAATCTGCGGTAGGTCGCCGAGGGCCGCTGGAATCTTCTTCGCCCCTTGTTTTGCTGCGCTGTCGGACGGACGCAAAAGAAGCGCTGCCGGGGCTTGCTTCTACGGTATGCCCTGCCTGAATCGCTTCTTCGGGTAGCGGTCGTTCGGCAACGCAGACGAGCGCTTCGTTCGTTGCCAGGCTACCGGCTCGCGTACGGCCAGTTCGAACGGGGGAGCCGGTTCAGTTCTTCGAGCTCCGCCTGGAGTGCCGGCGGGGGCGTTCCGCCGCTCGGCACGGGCGATCTCCCGCGGGGTGTAGAAACGGTCCGCGCGGATCCAGTCGAGAAGCTCTCCTGTAGCCGGCTCCAGTGCTTTGAGTGCCCGCAGTTCGCTGTCAGTGCTTCCCTTCAAACGGCAGCGGCGCGCAGGGAATCTCTCGGGAGAGGGGAACTAGAGGTCAGGCGTGAGGAGCCTGATGTATTCGCTCCATAGGGTGGGGCCCCAGAAGACCCAGACCATCGCAGCCATGGCCAGATAGGGGCCATAGGGAATGCGGCTCTGCATGGCTTTGCGGCCGGTGCAAACGAGCATCACGCCGACGAGCGAACCGACGAACGATGAGCCCACGATCGTGAAGAGCACGCCGCGCCAGCCAATGAACGCCCCAATCGCGCCCAGCAGTTTCACGTCGCCAAAACCCATGGCCTCCTTCCGGAATATGAATCGGCCCAGAATCGCAACCGCCCAGAGCGAGCCCCAGCCCACGGCCGCGCCAAGCGAGGTGGCCAGCAGCGAATCGCGTATCGTGGCCGCCCCGTGCATGGCCGGCACGACGGCGCTTAGCAGCACGCCGATCACGATTCCGCCCAGCGAGACCCGGTCGGGGATGATCATGTGCTCGAGGTCCACAAAGGTCCCGAGCACGAGCCCAAAGACGGCAACCCAGTAGACCAGGATCAGCTTCCAGTCGGTTATGGGTGACAGGCCGAGCCACCGGGAGCCAGGTTCCATGCCGAACTTCATCCAGACGAGCAGGAAGAGAGCCGCGACGAGAAACTCAACAAGCACATAGCGGGGGCTGATGCGCGTGCGACAATGACGGCAGCGGGCCGCAAGGGCGAAATAGCTCACCAGCGGAATATTGTCGTACCAGGGGATCAGGCCATTGCACTGAGGGCAGTGGGAACGGGGCGCCACAATCGACATCTCGCGTGGGATGCGGTAGATGCATACATTCAGAAAGCTGCCAATGCAGGCGCCTAGCACGAAAACGAAGAATCCAATGACGTCGTACGGAAGTACACTTGCGAGTTCGGCTTGCGTCATCGTTATCCTTTCAGCGCCCGCTTGAGTTACAATGTCCGGAAAGCCGTCCGATTACAACCGCAAAGTGGAGGCCGCTCGTGCGGCGCCGGGTGCGGGCCCTGCGCGCGGAGGAGCATAGGCCTGCCCAGGTCTGAGATGCGCCATGGCGGATCGGCTCAGCGCGAGGGCCTCACAGCGTTTCGGGGCGGGAATCCAAGCCGAAGCGCTTGATCAGGGCCTTACAACGGAAGGTCAAGGCCGACGCGGCTGTCAGGAGAGCGACGGAGCCCAAGATGATGGCGAGCCGGGTCCATTCCTTTCCCTCCTCCTTCCGCTGTTCCACGTAGCCCAGCAGCGCGCGAACCCATTCCATGGCGCCGAGGATGAGAACGGCTTGAATCAGGCGGGCGACCCATGCCCGCTTGAAGAACAGGAGCGGAATCAGCGCAAGGCACAGGCCGACGAGGGGCAGGATGCCCGCCCTGAGAAAGTGGACGCTGAGAAGCAGCAGGCTCAGGACGACAGGGAGCAGCTTCAGCGCGTTCATGGGCTGCATTTGTAAAGAAGCGGCCGCCCTGCGGCAAGCAGATACTAATCCGGCCATTCAATAGCAGTCGATATGTGAGAACGGGGCTCCCTGCGCCCTTGCGGCGCAGGAGCCTAAATTCAGGCACCTGCCGCACAAGGCGGCAGGGAGCCGGTCCTTCGTCAACGAAACTATTCAGTGGCAGGGGCAATAACAGCCGTGAGCGTTGACATCCGCGGCCCGCGGCTGTAGATTAATCAAAAGATTAAATCAAATGGTGAAGTCGGAGGGGGGGCAGCGATGCTGAAGCGAGATGCAGAGCGGCGGCGCCAGATCCTTGAGGCGGCGATCCCGGTGTTTGCCGCGCACGGCCTGAAGGGCGCGACCGTGCGGCTTGTGGGGCGGAGGGCGGGCGTGAACAGCGCGCTGATCTACTACTACTACGCCGACAAAGAAGCACTCTTCTTCGAGGCTGTGCGCCGCGTGCTGTGTGACTTTCTGGAGGGCGTCGCGTCGAAGCGGCCGGCGTTCACGAGCGGGGCCGACAGGGTCCGGTTTCTTGTGGAGTCGGTGTTCGATTACTACTTGGCGCGGCCGGAGCGCCTGCGCCTGATGGGGCTGGTCTTCGTGCATCACGGCGAAGTGCTGGGTTCCATTCTCGCCGCCGCCATGCGAATCGCACCGCTGGAGCCGGTTGCAATCCTCGAGGAGGGGATCGCCGCGGGCCAGATCCGGTCCCCGTCGGCGCTGCAGGCGTGGTGGAGCATTCTCGGGGCGTGCATGTTCACGATGCAGGCGCAAAACGTTGCAGAGCACATGGGCACGCGGAAGCTTTCGATACGCGTTCCCGGCGACGCGGAGCGCAGAAGCGCGATCATTGACCTGATGACGCAGGGGTTGGCTGCAAAGCAGAAGAAAGGACGAAGAGCATGAGATCCTGGGCGTGGGTTGCGGCGGTGGTGGCGTGCGGTGTGGCCGGCTGCACATGGAAAGAAGGCAAGCCGGACGGCTCGGGCACGATCGAGTGCACTCAGGTGGACGTGTCGTCGCTCGTTCCCGGGCGCATCGCCGAGACGCTCTGCGGCGAGGGCGACTCCGTCAAGGCAGACGACGTTCTGGCGCGGATTGACCCCGCCGACATGAACCTGCGTGCAGCCGAGGCCCGCGCCGCCCTGGACGCGGCGCAGGCGCAGCATGACCTCGTGAAGGCCGGCAGCCGCGTGGAAGATATTGAGCGCGCAAGCCACCAGTTCGAGGAAACCGAGGCTGCGGAGCGGGCGGCGCAGGCGGACCTGGCGCGCACCGGCAAAGTGTTCGAGCAGGGCAACGCAACGCAGAAGCAGATGGACGATGCGAAGGCGCTCGCCGATCGCGCGCGCGCGGTCCGCGAGGCAGCAGGCCAGAACCTGGAGCGTTTCCGCAAGGGCAGCCGGGCGGAGGAAGTCCGGCTGGCCCAGGCGCAGGTGGACCTGGCGCGGGTGCGGCTGGAGGCCGCCGAGAAGGCGGTGCGGGATTGCATCATCAAGGCGCCGCTGGCCGGGACGGTGTCGACGCGCAGCAGGGAAGCCGGCGAGTTCGTGGCGGTGGGCGCGCCGCTGCTGACCTTGTCCCGGCTTGACGAAGTATGGCTGGCGATCTACGTCCCGGAGCGCCGTGTGGCGGGCGTGAAACTGGGGCAGCCTGCGCGCGTCAGTGTGGATGTGGATTCGCGCATGCATGAAGGCAGGGTTACGTTCATCTCTTCCATGGCGGAATTCACCCCCCGCAACGTGCAGACGCCGGACGAGCGGGAGAAGCTTGTGTATCGACTGAAGATTACGCTCAAGAACCCCGACGGACTGTTCAAGCCGGGAATGCCGGCGGACGGATACCTGACGCCGCAGGCGGAGCCTGGTAAACCATGACGGAAGCGGCGAAGAGCGGCACGCCGCCGGCCATAGAAACGGCGGGACTGCGCAAGGCGTTCGGACCTGCCGAGGCCGTGGCGGACCTCACGCTGCGCGTCGAGGCGGGCACCCTCTTTGGTTTGGTCGGGCCGGACGGCGCCGGCAAGAGCACGGCGATCCGGCTGCTGTGCGGCCTGCTGCGCGCGGATGGCGGCTCCGCGCGCGTGCTGGGCCTCGAGCTGCCACGGCAGAGCGAGGCGGTGAAGCGGCGCATCGGATACCTGTCGCAGGATTTCACCCTGTACGGCGACCTGACCGTGGACGAGAACATCGAGTTCTTTGCAAGGATCCATGGCGTGCGGGATTTCTCCGCCCGGCGCACAGAGCTGCTGAACGTTACGCGCCTGGGCCCGTTCCGGACACGGCTCGCGCAGAACCTGTCCGGCGGCATGAAGAAGAAGCTGGCGCTTGCCTGCACCCTGATCCACACCCCCGGCCTTATCTTTCTGGACGAGCCATCGACGGGGGTGGACCCGGTATCCCGCGGGGAATTCTGGAACATCCTGTCGGGCGTGCTTGAGCAGGGCGTGACGATCCTGCTCACCTCTCCCTACCTTGACGAGGCCGACCGCTGCCACCGCGTGGCGCTCATGCATCGCGGGAGGATTGTGCAGAGCGGCTCGCCCGGCGAGATCAAGGCCTCCATGCCGGGCGTTCTTTACGAAATTACATGCGCGGCGCCGGCGGCGGCGTACCGCGCGCTGCGCGCGCACTGGTCCGCCACGCAGGTTGTTCTGCTGGGGGACCGGCTGCGCGTGCGCTGCGACGACGGCGTGTGTGACCCGCAGCGGCTGCAGGAGCAGTGCGCCGGGCCCGGCGTGCGCGCAACGCGCGTGGAGCGGGTCGACGCCGGATTGGAGGACGCTTTTGTGGCGCTCGTCGAGCGCATGGAAAGGGAGGAGGCATCGGCATGAAGACGCTATTGGCGGCACTCGGGCTGGGGCTGTTCGCATGCGCCGGGCAGGGCGCGGCAGACGCTGTCACGAACTCGCCGACGTCGCGCGATCTGGTGATCCGGGCGCTGGCCTACAGCCCCGCGCTGCGCGCGGTGGAGCGGCAGGCTGACGCGGCGCGGCAGCAGGGCGCCCAGGCGGTGGCTGCGGGCCGGCCCTCGGTCGAAGCGGATGCGCACGCGGGTCACTTCGAGGGGCTTTCGGACGCGCGGTTTGGCCCGTCCGTCACGATCCCGTCCGTCGCCGACCGGTATAGCGCGCGTTTGGGTGTGGCGCAGCCGCTGTACACCGGCGGCGAGCAGTCGGCGCGTCAGCGCGCGGCGCGGCGGATGATCGAGTCCGCGGAGGCGGAGACGGAGAGCGTGCAGGGCCGCGTGGCGGCCCAGACGCTCGCGGCGTACTGGTCCTGGTCGCAGGCCGTTTCGCTTGCGGATGCCCTGCACGATACCGTGACATGGATGGAGGCGCACCTGCTCGATGTGCGTGCCCTGCGCGGGGCCGGCCTGGCAAGCGAGACGGATCTGCTGGCGGCCGAAGCCCAGGCGGAGGGCGCGCGCCTGCGCCTTTCCGAAGCCGGGCGGAAGTCGGACCTCGCGCGCGCCTCGCTCTCGCGCCTCGCCGGCATGGAGCTTGCCGCGGAGCAGAGGCCGCGGCAGGCGCCCCCGGCGTTTGTGGAGGAAGGGCTGCCCACGCTCGATGCCGCCCTGCTGCGCTCCACGAACCGGGCCGAGCTGGTCATCCTTGAGCGCACGGTGCGGGCGCTGGACGAAAGGGTGCGCGCCGCGCGCGGGGCGGGCCGCCCGCAGGTGTATGCCTCCGCGTGGTACGAGCAGGGCAACCCCAACTTTTACAACTTTCCGCTTGAGGAGAAATGGCAGGACACGGCGTTCGTCGGTATCACCGCGACCTGGAAGGTCTTCGACTCCGGCCTGGTGAAGGCCGGCGTGAAGGAGCAGATCGCGCGGCGCGACGCGGCGGCCGGCACGCTGGCCGAGGCGCGCGATGAGTTTCGCCTGGACGCGCGGCGCGCTCACATCGAGCTGGGCAGCGCGCTGCACCGGGTCCGGGCGGCCGCGCGCACGGAGGCCGCCGCCGAGCGCAGCCTGCGCCAGGCCACGGACCACTGGAAGAACGGGATGGCGCGGCACTCGGACGTGCTTGACGCGGAGGCGCGCCACAGCGAGGCGCGCTGCGCGCGCCTGGGCGCCTGCGCAGACGTTATGCTGGCCAAGGCGGGCCTCGCCTTCGCGACCGGGGACCTGCTGCAGCTTGTCGAGAAGCCGGGCGGACCCCTGGCTGAGCCTCTGGAGTAGCATGGCCATGTGCGCCGCCAACCACGAAATCATGATCGACGCCCGGGGGCTGACGAAGCGCTTCGGCAGCTTTGTCGCCGTGGACGACGTGTCGTTTGCGGTCAGGCGCGGCGAGATCTTCGGATTCCTCGGTCCCAACGGCGCGGGGAAGTCCACCACCATCCGCATGCTATGCGGACTGCTCGGGTCCACGCAGGGCACGGCCACGGTGGCCGGCTTCGACATCAACGGAGAGCCGGAGCGGGTCAAGTCCAATATCGGCTACATGTCCCAGAAGTTCAGCCTGTACCGCGACCTGACGGTGACCGAGAACATCGCTTTCTTCGGCGGAGTGTACGGGCTGGCGGGCGGCCGGCTGCGGAGCCGCGAGGCCCACGTCATTGAAATGGCCGGGCTGCGCGGGATGGAGCGGGCGATGACGGGCACGCTCTCGGGGGCGCACCTGCAGCGGCTTGCGCTGGGCTGCGCGCTGCTGCACGAGCCGGAGGTTCTCTTCCTCGACGAGCCGACCAGCGGGGTGGACCCGCTCTCCCGCCGCCTCTTCTGGGACCTGATCCAGGAAATGGCGGCCGGCGGGACAACCATCCTGGTGACCACGCACTTCCTGGACGAGGCGGAGTTCTGCGCGCGGGTCGGCTTCATCTCGAGCGGGCGGCTCGTGGCGATCGGCACGCCCGCCGCGCTGCGCACGCATGCGGTGAAGGAGGACCTTTTCGAGGTCGGCGTGCCGGCGATGGCGCGCGCGCGCGACACGATCCTCGGGATTGCCGGCATTGCGGCGTGCTCGTTCTTCGGCCAGCGGCTGCACGTTTTTGCGGAGCGGGGGCGCTTCGTCGCGGAAACGCTCGGGGAGGCGCTGCGGGCGGCCGGCGTGCAGCCGTCGCACGTGCACGCGACGCCTGTGCGGCTCGAGGATGCCTTTATACGCCTGGCGGGCGGGGACGCCGGGGGAGCCTGATCATGGACCGATTGCGAGCAATTCTTTTCAAGGAGTTCCGGCAGATCCTGCGTGATCGCCTGTCGCTTGCGATGCTGGTGCTGGTGCCGGCCCTGCTGCTTGTTCTGTACGGGTACGCGCTTTCGTTCGACGTGAGGCATGTCAAGACCGCGGTGTTGGACGAGGATCAGACTCCGGCAAGCCGTCAGTTGCTCGACGGGCTGTTCCAGAACCCATACTTCACGCGCTGTGCGACGCTTACGCGCAGGGGCGATGCCGACGCGTGGCTCGCAAACGGCAAGGCGCGCGTCGTGCTGGTGATTCCCCGCGGATTCTCGGAGGTCGTGAAGCGCAGCGAAGAGGCCACGGTGCAGGCCCTCGTGGACGGGGCCGAGGCCACTGCGGCAAGCGTGGTCGTGGGGTACCTCGACCTCCTGGCGGCCCGATTTACGTCCGCGGCCGGCGGCGGGGCCGGGGGGGCACGCGTGGTTCTTGAGCCGCGCGTGTGGTTCAACCCGGACCTTAACAGCGCTCACTTTCTTGTGCCGGGCCTGATCGGCTATGTGCTGATGATCGCCTCCGTTATAGCGACGTCGCTTTCGCTGGTGCGCGAGAAGGAGCGCAAGACCATCGAGCAGATCAACGTTTCCGCCGTGCGGCCGATCGAACTCATTCTGGGGAAGACGCTGCCCTATGTGCTGGTCTGTCTCATCACGGTGGGCGTTGTGCTGGTGCTCGGATACTTTCTCTTCGGGGTCGCGGTCCGGGGGTCCTTTCTGCTGCTGTCCATCTCCACGCTCTGCTTTCTGTTCGCCGCACTCGGCCTCGGGCTGCTGATTTCTTCGATCACGCATTCCCAGCAGGAGGCGTTCCAGATCGCGATGCTCGTTTCGCTGCTGCCGTCCATTACGCTGTCGGGCCTGATCTTTCCGATCCGCAGCATGCCGCTGCCGCTCCAGTGGCTCACGCACCTCGTGATTCCGCGCTACTTCATCGAGATTCTGCGCGGCATTATCCTGAAGGACTCGCCGCTGGCGGATCTGTTGTGGCCGCTGGGCGGCATGCTCGCGCTGGGCGTTCTTTTCTCGGGGCTTGCGGCGCGCAACATGCGAAAGGTGCAATGAACTGGAACCGGATTCGCTGCCTGCTGATCAAGGAGCTCACGCAGCTGCGCCGTGACCGCCGGCTGTACGGGATGCTGGTGTTCGCGCCCGTGGTGCAGCTCCTGGTCCTGGGTTTCGCCATTACCACCGATATCCGTGAGATCAAGGTCGGCGTCCGGGACCTCGACCGCACCAGCGACAGCCGGGAGTATGTTCGGGCGATGGGCGCGTCGGGCTACTTTCGCGTGTCCCTGCTGGAGGCCGCGGGGGCGGGCGACGCCGATCTGCTCGTGTCGGGCCGGGCCGGGCTGCTGGTGATTATTCCGCCGGGCTTCGGCCAGCGCCTTCGCGCGCAGGAGCCTTCACGCGTGCAGGTGCTGGCCGATGGATCGGACAGCAACCTGGGCGTGCAGGGCCTCAACTACCTTGAGAAGGCTACGCGCCAGTTCAACCGGGGGCTTGCGCCGGCGGGGCGCCGGGGCGCGTCGCTGAACATCGAGAGCCGCGTGTGGTACAACCCCGACATGGTCTCGCGCATCTACATGGTCCCGGCCATGATGGCGCTGCTGCTGATCGTGGTCACGATGGTCGTGACGAGCATGGCGCTGGTGAAGGAGCGCGAGGAGGGCACCATGGAGCAGGTAATTGTGACGCCACTGCGGCCCTCGGAGATCGTGCTGGGCAAGCTGCTGCCGTTCGCCGCAATTGGGCTTGTCGAATTGACCCTGTCCCTGCTCGTGGTGCGGTTCGTGTTCGAAGTGCCCTGCCGGGGCAGCCTGGCGCTGTTCTACGGAGTCTCAGGGCTCTTTCTCTTCACCACGCTGGGGCTCGGGCTGCTCGTGTCACTGCTGGTGAAGACGCAGCAGCAGGCGATGATGTTCGCCTCGTTCTTCCTGATGATGCCGTTCGTGCTGCTGTCGGGCTTCATCTTTCCCATCGAAAATATGCCGCCCGCCATTCAGCGGGTGACAGCGATCATTCCGCTCAAGTACTACATCACGGCGCTGCGCGGAATCTTTCTCAAGGGTTCCGGCCTTCACGAGCTGTGGCCGCAGATGGCGGCCCTGGCCGCGTTCGGCGCCGTAATCCTTCCCGCCGCCATCCTTCGTTTCCACAAGCGTCTGGACTGAGCGGTCGGCTCTCCCCCCGTCATGCAAGCTTTGTCGCAAGCTTTGTTGTGGGTAGAGACGGGGCGCGATTCTCGACGCAACTCAGGGCAAAACAACTCCCAGCTACGCACTGACCTGCTGCCTCTTCAATGTTTTCCGGCGCGCCAGGCACATCGGAATTGACAGGGGAGCGTTAATAATTTAACCCTATCCTGCTTTTTTGGGGCAGGCTTGGTCTTGAGCGCTGGAAAGAAGCGCACACGGCGTGGGGAGAACGATATGAGCGGAAGAGAATCACCTCGAGGGCCTGCCATCCCGGCGCCGCTGGATCCTGGCTTCGAGCCGCTGATGCTGGCTCTGAGGGCGGCGGGCGAGGGGCCTGGCGCCCGCCAGCGGCTGGAGATTGCCTGGGAGCGCGACGCGGGCGGCGTGGGCCGCTATGACGTGACGCTGCCTGGCGCGGGCGAAAATGAGACGGCTCTCCGGCTTGCCGAGCGCGCGGTGAAGTTCCTGCTCTGGGCGGCGGGCGGCTGGCGGCTGCTGCTGTCGGGCCCGGACTGGCTCTGCAAGCGGCTGCAGGCGGAGTACAGCCCTGCGGGCCGCCGCAGTTTCGATGCCGACCTGATGCACAAGGTCTACGGCCGTCCCATGACGGTGGAAATCCGCAGCCCCGGCAAGATGCCCGCGGCGGCGGACGCGGCCAATCCGGCCGGCGGCCACCTGGACGGGTGCCGGATCGGTTTTGACCTCGGCGCGAGCGACTACAAGATTACTGCCGTGAATGAAGGGAATGTGGTGTTCAGCGATGAGCTTCCCTGGGATCCGCGCAACCAGGCTGACCCCGAGTACCACTACCGCAAAGTGAATGAGGGCCTCAAGATAGCCGCCTCTAAGCTTCCCCGCGTGGACGCGATCGGCGGCAGCACGGCGGGCGTCGTCGTGGCGAACCGGATCATGGTGGCCTCCCTGTTCCGCGCGATCCCCGCCGCGCGGTATGGCGAGGCGCAGAGCATCTTTCACCGAATCCAGAAAGAGTGGCAGGTCCCGGTCGAGGTGGCCAACGATGGCGACGTGACGGCGCTTGCGGGCGCGCTCTCGCTGGATACCAGCGCTGTCCTCGGGGTCGCCATGGGGTCGAGCGAGGCGGGCGGATACCTGGACCGGCGCGGCCGGCTGACCGGGCGCCTCACAGAGCTGGCTTTCACGCCGGTGGACTTCAATCCGGCGGCGGCGGCGGATGAATGGTCCGGCGACTATGGCGTCGGGGCCATGTATTTCTCCCAGCAGGCTGTCGGTAGGCTGGCCCCGGCCGCGGGGATCTCGTTTGAGGAGCGCGTCGCGCTGCCCGAGCGGCTGAAGGAGATTCAGCGAATTATGGCTCTGGGCGATGGACGGGCGGCGAAGATTTATGAGACTATCGGGGTTTATCTGGGGTATACAGTGCCCTGGTATCGTGAGTTCTATGATTTCGATCACCTGCTGATCCTCGGGCGCGTCACGTCCGGAAAGGGCGGGGAAATCATCCTCGCGAAGGCGCACGAGGTCCTGAAGGCTGAGTTCCCGGAAATGGCCGGGCGGGTCAACGTGTTCCTGCCGGATGAAAAGGCGCGTCGCGTCGGGCAGTCGGTGGCGGCGGCCAGCCTGCCATCGCTCAGGGCTTGAGAGAAGAGACCGTAGACAATAAAGGAGAGAGCAAACATGAAAGTCGGATTCTATGGGCATGTGAGGCAGTACCACAACATCAAGGCGGAGATTGACGCCAACATCGCGAAGGTCCTGGAGAGCGGAGAATACGTTCAGGGCCCGATGAACAAGCAGTTCGAGAAAGAGCTGTCGGCCTTCCACGGAACGAAGCACGCCATCGCGGTCGGCAACGGCACGGACGCCATCTGGCTGGCGCTCATGGCACTCGGCATCGGGCCCGGGGACGAGGTGATCACCCACCCGAACACGTTCTTTGCGACGGCCGAGGCGATCTGGATCTGCGGGGCAACCACGGTGTTTGTGGACTGTGACCCGAAGACCAAGTGCATCGACCCCTCCAAGATCGAGGCCGCGATCACGGCGAAGACCAAGGCCATCATTCCGGTCCACCTGTACGGGCAGTGCGCCGACATGCCGGCGATCAAGAAGATCGCCGACAAGCATAAGCTCTACGTGATCGAGGACAACGCCCAGGCCATCGATGCGGCCGGCGACACGTTCAAGATCGGCGAGCTGAGCGATGCCGCCACAACGAGCTTCATCATTCAGAAGAACCTGGGCACCTTCGGCGACAGCGGCGCGCTTGTTACCAACAACGACCAGATCAACACGGTCACACGGCTGCTGCGCAGCCATGGGTCCCCGGCGCGCAATGTGCACAGCTTCGGGTACAACAGCCGCCTGGACGACATTCACGCGGGTATCTTGAGCGCGAAGCTCAAGCACATCCATGAGTGGAACGACCTGCGCGGCAAGTGGGCGGCCCGCTATACGGCCGGCCTGAAGGGCGTCAAGTCTTTCGACCTGCCGTATCACAAGCCGGGGTATCGCCACGTCTGGCATCTCTATGCCATCGAGGTGAAGGACGCCGCCAAGCGCGATGCCATGGTGGACTGGCTGGTGAAGAATGGCGTCGATGCCAAGACGCACTACTCGATCGCAATCCACAAGCAGGCCGGCTATCCGTGGGGCAAGGGCGCCCGCATCGTCGGCTCGGTGGCCAACGCGGAGAGGAATGCGGAGACCTGCGTCAGCCTGCCCATGTTCCCCGAACTCACGTCGGAGGAAGTGGACTACGTGATCGAGAAGTGTTTGGAGTGGGACAAAGCCAACTCGTAAGATCGTGCAGCAAACAAGACGAGGGGCCGCACGGCCCCTCGTCTTTCTGTCCTCGAACAGGAATGGAGGTTGAGAATGGGCGGACCGTATACCGTAATGATTGTGGGCACCGGCAAGCGCGGCATGCACCATGCCGCGGCGTTCCAAGCGAACCCGAAGTTCAAGGTGACGGGGCTGTGCGACATTGACCCGGCGCGGCTCGAGCCGGCGGTGGCCAAGATCGGCGGAGGGGTGAAAGGCGGGACGAATGCTGCGAACCTGGCAGCTGAGCTCAAGCCCGACGTGTTTTGCTTCTGCACGCTGCCCTCGCTGCGAACGCCCATGATCGACGCCGCCGTCAAGGCGGGGGTCAAGCTCATTGCCTTCGAGAAGCCCGTGGCCCTGACAAGCGCGGAGCTCCTGGTTATGCGGGACATGATCCGGACGGCGGGTGTCAAAGCGGTGGTGAGCCACCAGCACCGCTACGGGGCGCACTATCAGAAGGTGAAGGAGATCATCGCCAGCGGAGCGCTGGGCCGCGTGCACACGGTCTATGGGATGGCGACCGGCTGGATGACGCACATGCTGTCGCACCTGATCGAATACACGCGCTGGTATAATGACGGGGCCGACGCCCAGTGGGCCATGGCGCAGGCGGCCGGGCACGGGAAGTTCGGAGACAACCATCCTTCGCCGGACTACATTGCCGGTTTCGTGCAGTACGCCAACGGGGTGCGCGGCATCTACGAGTGTGGGGCGGGCGCGCCGGACCAGCCCGAGGTGGCGAAGTGGTGGGGCAAGTGCCGGATGGGGGCCCAGGGCACAGACGGTTTCGCCGAGGTGCTGACCAACGGCGGCTGGCGCGCGGTGACCCGGAGCGGCGGGGCCCAGAGCGGCGAGGGTGCCATGAACTACGACCTCGATATGCCGCCCTACATCCAGGACATGGCCGCCTGGCTGGATGACGACAGCCGTGTTCACCCCTGCAATTTTGAAAGCGCATGCTGCGGGGCGGAGATCATGCTGGCGCTGCAGCGCTCGGCGGCGAAGGGCGGCCAGGTCGCGCTTCCGCTGACGGCCGGCGAGGATGAGCTCAGCCTGCTCAAGGCGGAGGTCCCTTCCGCGCTCGCGCTGGTTTCGTCGCACGTAAACGCGAAGGAATTTGGCCTGTAGGAGCGTTCGTGTGTTGGGGAGATCGGACGCCTCGGAGAGGCGTCCTTGTCAAGGTGCAGGTCGGCTGAATCTTTCCGGCCGGGGCGGGCTGGCCGGGCGCCGGGGGGAGCGCGATATGAAACTTTCCAATTCCAAGGCGGACCTGTTCGTGCCCGACGGGGTGGGCGTTGCGGACGCCCTGAAGCGTACGACCCATATCGGAATCGGGGCCCATCAGGACGATCTCGAGTTCATGGCGTTTCACGGCATCGAGGCGTGCTTTGGGAAAGCGGACGAATGGTTTAGCGGGGTGGTATGCACGAACGGGGCAGGCAGCCCGCGGGCGGGAGTCTACGCCGCCTACACGGATGAGCAGATGCAGGCGGTGCGGCACGCCGAGCAGCGCACGGCGGCGAGCATCGGGGGGTACGGCGCCATGATCCAGCTCGGGCATCCCAGCTCGGTCGTGAAGAACCCTGGCAATCCTACGGTGGCGACGGACCTGGCGGAGATTCTACGGGCCGCGCACCCGCGCGTCGTCTACACGCATAACCCGGCCGACAAGCACGACACGCATGTGGCCGTGGCGTGCGCAACTCTGGCCGCCGTGCGGTCCCTGCCGCCCGAGTTGCGCCCGGCGCAGGTTCTGGGCTGCGAGGTATGGCGCGATCTCGACTGGCTGCCGGACCGCCGCAAGGTTGTGCTCAACGTCAGCGGGCGCGAGAACCTGGCGGCCGCGCTGTCGGGGGTTTTTGATTCGCAGATCTCCGGCGGAAAGCGCTACGACGTCGCCGTGCTGGGCCGTCGGCGGGCCCATGCGACCTTCTTCGAGTCGCATGGCGTGGATGAGGCGCAGATGCTGACCTTTGCCATGGACCTGACTCCGCTGGTGCTCGATCCGCGGCTCTCCATCTCGGGCTATGTCGAATCGCTGATCGATGAGCTGAAGGCGGAAGTGAAGGGCAAGCTGAGCGCATGGAAGTAATCATCCGACCCGACGCGGCACGGGCGGCCCGCCTTACGGCGCGCCTGATCGCTGTGGCTCTGCGAGCGAAGCCCGGCCTCGTGTTGGGGCTGGCGACTGGCCGCACCATGGAGTCGGTGTACGACGCGCTCGCGGCCATGCACCGCGAGGAAGGGCTGGATTTCTCGCGCTGCACCACCTTCAATCTCGACGAGTATGTAGGGCTCGCGGCGGATCATCCGTTTTCGTATCACACGTACATGCAGCACCATCTCTTTAGCCGCGTCAAGTTGGATCCGGGCCGGACGCATCTGCTCGACGGCGCGGCGCCCGACCTGACTGCCGAGTGCGCGCGCTACGAGAACCTCATACGCGAAGCCGGAGGCATCGACCTCCAGCTGCTGGGCATTGGCAGCGACGGCCACATCGGCTTCAACGAGCCGCTTTCGGCGCTGCGCTCGCGCACCCGCGAGAAGGCCCTCACGCCGTCCACGCTCGCCCAGAACGCGCCGCTCTGCGGGGGGGACGTGGCGAAGATGCCGCACCGCGCGCTGACGATGGGGCTGGGCACGGTCCTGGAGGCCCGCCAGTGCGTGATGCTTGTCACCGGGGCGAGCAAGGCCGCCATCCTGGCGCGGGCGGTCGAGGGGCCGATTACCACGATGGTGACCGGGTCGGCGCTTCAGCTGCACCAGCATTGCCGGGTGATTGTGGACGAAGAGGCCGCGGCTCGCCTGGAAGGCCAGGAGTACTACCGGTGGATCTTTGAGAACGAACCTGAGTGGGCGCTATTTCGCGGCAGCGAAGAAGTCTGAGGAGAACCGGATGAGCTCTGGCGTCAAGGTCGGCGTTGATTTCAAAGCGACGGTCAGCCGTTTTCAGGTGATGGGCGACTTCGTCGAATGTGTCCCGTACGGGACAGGCCATATCAACGACACGTTCAAAGTAGCGTTGAACATGGCCGGCGTGCAGGTCCACTACCTTCTCCAACGCATCAACCACAACATCTTCAAGAACCCCCGCGGCGTCATGGACAACATCGTGCGGGTGACGACCCACCTGCGGCGCAAGGTGGCCGAGTCGGGCTTTGCGGACGCGACCCGCCGCTCGCTGTGTGTCGTGCCGGCCGTGGACGGGGATTCCTGTCACCAGGATGGCGAAGGGAACTGGTGGCGGATGTATCTGTTCCTCGAGGGCGCGCGCAGCTACGACCGGGTGGAGAGCGCGGCGCAGGCGCGCGAGGCGGCGCGGTCCTTTGCGCGGTTCCAGAATCTTCTGGCGGATCTCCCGGCCCCGCGCCTGCACGAGACCATCCCACACTTTCACGATACGCCCGTGCGGTACGCCGCCTTGCGCGCGGCGGTGTCGAAGGACGCGTGCAACCGGGCGGGAGAAGCCGGGGCGGAGATTGCGTTCGTCGAGCGCCGCGCCGACATGTGCGGCCACCTGCTGGGCCGGCACGGCCGAGGCGAGATTCCTGAAAGAATTACGCATAACGATACCAAGCTCAACAACGTGCTGCTCGACGACCAGACAGGCGAGGGGGTCTGTGTGATCGACCTCGACACCGTTATGCCCGGGCTGGCCCTGTATGACTTCGGAGACATGGTCCGCAGCGCCACAGCCGCCGCCGCGGAGGACGAGCGCGATCTCCGGAATGTGCGGATGCGCATCGAGATGTTCGAGGCTCTGGCGGAGGGCTACCTGTCGGAGGCTCGATTCCTGAATCGGGCGGAGCGCGAGGAGCTCGTGTTCTCCGGTCGGCTCATCACCTTCATGATCGGCATGCGGTTCCTGACGGACTACCTGCAGGGCGACACCTACTTCAAGACCCACCGACCCGGCCAGAATCTCGACCGCTGCCGCGTGCAGTTCAAGATGGTCGAAAGCATGGAATCCCAGGCCGCGGACATGGAACGCATCGTGGCGGCTTGTCACGCGAAGTAACCGTGCCTACCTACCGTCCGGGCAACGATTCGCTTGCCATGGGAGCGATCGAGATGGATACTGCCGCTGTAACCATGAAGCAATACACCTACGACGCCATACGTCTGCTGCGCATCTACGAGTACAGTGCCCGGAGCTTAGCTGGGGCGGAGGTGACCAATGACGATCTACGCCTTTCCGGGGTCGCGTGCGATACCGGTTCCTCTGCCGGGGTGACCTGCATCATCTACGGGAGCGGCATCGCGGTCAATTGTGCGGAAACAAGTGGAACAAGCGCGGTTACCTATAGGTACATTGCCTGTGCCGCCCGCGGCGCATCGGTAGGAGACCAACCTCATCGTCTTTTCCCGAGCAATTTCGAATACTACTGGCGCTTCTGGGTTTGTGGGGGGATTTTTCATTGCGCGGATAGCGGGTCCATG
>CAYRKB010000019.1:0-41128 GCA_964424705.1 uncultured Victivallales bacterium | reverse complement strand
GCGGCGCAGGAGTCGAAATTCAGGCTCCTGCCGCGCAAGGCGGCAGGGAGCCGGTCCTTCGTCAACGAAACCATTTAATGGCCGGGGTAATAAGATTACGGGCTTTGTGCCTGCCATGGGATGTCATGTACCAGAAATTTCGAGACAAACCCGTGCCGTGAAGTATATATTTGCACGCCATTGACGCGGGGAGGGGCCGGCCGCGCATGCCGCGCGGCCATCGGTCTGCCTTCGAACTCAACAAAGGAATACGTGTGAGCAAAAGCAAGAAGACCGGGGTTGGCATCGTGGGGTGCGGGAACATCAGCGGAATCTATTTTCAAAACCTGACCAAGTTCGAAGCCACAAGCGTGGTGGCGTGCGCGGACCTGATTGTGGAACGGGCCAAGGCGAAGGCGGCGGAGTTCAATGTCCCGAAAGCCTGCACCGTGGAGCAGCTGCTGGCCGACCCGGAGGTCGAGATTGTTGTCAACCTGACGATTCCCCACGCCCACGCGGCGGTCGCGCTGGCGGCGCTGGCGGCGGGCAAGCACGTGTACGGCGAGAAGCCCCTTGGCGTGAACCGTAAGGAGGGTGAGGCCATCCTGAAAGAGGCCAAAGCCGCCTCGCTGCGCGTAGGCTCCGCGCCCGACACCTTCATGGGCGGCGGCATCCAGACCTGCCGTAAGCTTATTGAGGACGGCTGGATCGGAAAGCCGATCGGCGCGACGGCGTTCATGATGTGCCATGGCCACGAGCATTGGCACCCGGATCCTGACTTCTACTACCAGCCCGGCGGCGGCCCCATGTTCGACATGGGCCCCTACTATCTGACGGCTTTGATCGCGCTGCTCGGCCCGGTCAAGCGCGTGGCGGGCCTTACGCAGACAACCTTCCCGCAGCGGGTCATCTCGAGCCAGCCCAAGTCCGGGACGGTCATCAAGGTGAACACGCCCACGCATGTGACGGGCCTGCTCGACTTCAAGTGCGGCGCCGTGGGGACGGTTATTACAACCTTTGACGTCTGGAACGCTGAACTTCCGCGCATCGAGGTCTATGGGACCGAGGGCTCGCTCAGCGTGCCGGACCCGAACGGTTTTGGCGGGCCGGTGAAGGTGTGCCGCGGCTTTGAAGGGTGGAAAGAGATTCCCCTGACGCACGGCAACGCCGAGAACGGCCGCGGCCTGGGCGTGGCGGACATGGCTTCGGCCATTCGCAGCGGACGCAGCCACCGGGCGAGCGGCGCGCTGGCATTTCACGTGCTCGACATCATGCAGGCGCTGCACGAGAGCTCGGACGCGGACAAGTATGTGGCGCTGACGAGTACGTGCGAACAGCCGACGCCCATGCCGATGAATCTGCGCCCCGGAACGATTGACTGACCGAACATAGAAAGAAAAGAAAAGGAACCATGAAGAAAGCATTGATCGTGTGGGGCGGCTGGGATGGGCACGAGCCCGAGAAGTGCGGAAAGATCGCGGCGGAACTCCTGAAGGCCGCAAACTTTGACGTGGAGATTTCCGCCACGCTCGATTCGTACCTGGATGCGGCGAAGATGGCCGCCCTGAGCCTTGTGGTGCCGGTGTGGACCATGGGCGGGATCTCCGGTGAGCAGGAGAAGGGGCTACTGGATGCGGTGCGCTCCGGCGTGGGCTGCGCGGGCTGGCATGGCGGCATGTGCGACGCGTTCCGGCAGAACACGGGGTACCAGTTCATGACCGGCGGGCAGTGGGTGGACCATCCCGGCGGCTGCGTGGAGTATAAGGTCAACATCGTGAAGCACAGCGACCCGATCGTGACGGGCCTGAAGGACTTCTCAATGCGTTCCGAGCAGTACTACATGCACACGGACCCGGGCAACGAAGTGCTGGCCACGACCACCTTCAGCGGCGAGCACGGCGGGATCGACTGGATCAAGGGCACGGTGATGCCCGTGGTGTGGAAGCGCATGTACGGGAAGGGCCACGTGTTCTACTCGTCGCTCGGGCACGTCGCGGCGGACTTCGATGTTCCCGAGGCGAAGGAAATCATGCGGCGCGGAATGCTCTGGGCCGCGCGCTAAGCTGTTGTGGAAGGCGCTCTCCGGGCGGCTGGGTCCGGCGGAGGGCGCCCGCACGTTTTTAGAGAAGGGGTGAACACAAGGGAAGGAGAGCGGGCATGATCGACCGGAAGATTCGCATGGGCATGGTGGGCGGCGGCCGAGGCGCGTTCATTGGCGCAGTGCATCGCATGGCGGCTCAGCTGGACGGCCAGATCGAACTTGTGTGCGGCGCGTTCAGCGCGTCCCCTTCGAAGTCGAAACAGTCCGGAAAGGATCTCTACCTTCCCGCCCGCAGGGTCTACGGCTCCTACGAGGAGATGTTCCGCAGGGAAAAGGCGCTGCCCGCGGGCGATCGCATGGACTTTGTGGCCATCGTCACGCCCAACCACGTTCACTATCCGGCCGCGAAGATGGCGCTGGAGTCCGGCTTTCCCGTCATGTGCGACAAGCCGCTGGCGTTCAACCTGCGCGAGGCGCGGGAACTGGCCGCGCTGGCGAAGAAGACCGGGCTGCTCTTCGGCCTGACGCACAACTACACCGGCTACCCGATGGTTAAGGAGGCCCGCGCGCGGGTGCGCGCCGGCCAGCTGGGCAAGGTGCGGAAGATTGTGGTGGAGTACCCGCAGGGCTGGCTGGCGTCGCTGCTGGAGGCGACGGGCCAGAAGCAGGCCGACTGGCGGACGGACCCGAAGCGCGCGGGCGCGAGCTGCTGCATGGGCGACATTGGCACGCACGCGGAGAATCTGGCCGAATACATCACGGGGCTGCGCATCGAGTCGCTGTGCGCCGACCTCACAACGTTCGTCAAGGGCCGCAAGCTGGATGACGACGGGAACGTGCTGGTGCGGTACAAGGGCGGCGCGCGGGGCATCCTTTTCGCCAGCCAGATTTCGATCGACGAGGAGAACGGGCTCCGGATCCGCATCTACGGGGAGAAGGGCGGGCTCGAGTGGAAGCAGGAGGAGCCCAATACGCTGGTCATGAAGTGGCCCGACCAGCCGCGGCAGCTCCTGCGCACGGGGGGCTTCGGCTGGCTCTCCGCCGAGGCGAAGGCCAACACGCGGCTGCCGCCGGGGCACCCCGAGGGGTACCTGGAGGGCTTCGGCAACCTGTACCGCAATTTCGCCACGGCGCTGAAGCACAAGCTCGCGCACAAGAAGCCGCCGCGGGAATGCCTCGACTTCCCGACCGTGCAGGACGGGGTGCGCGGCATGGCCTTCATTGAGACGGTGGTCAAGAGCGCCGGGAGCGGCACGAAGTGGACCCGTTTTCCGAAAGTGTAGAAGCAGGGCAGCGAACAACAGGGAGCACAAACCATGAGCAGGCCGGTGACGTTGTTTACGGGACAGTGGGCTGATCTGAAGCTGGAAGATCTCTGCAAGAAGGCGAAGGCGTTCGGGTACGACGGCTTGGAGCTGGCATGCTGGGGCGATCACTTCGAAGTCGAGAAGGCCGACGCCGCCTACTGCAAGGCCAAGCGGGCGCTCCTGGAGAAGCACGGGCTCAAGCTGTTTGCGATCAGCACCCACCTTGTCGGGCAGGCGGTGTGCGACCTGATCGACGAGCGGCACAAGAGCATTGTTTCTCCGCAGATCTGGGGCGATGGCGACCCGGAGGGCGTGCGGCAGCGCGCGGCGAAAGAGGTGATCAAGACGGCCAGGGCCGCCAAGCTGCTGGGCGTGGACGTGGTCAACGGGTTTACCGGCAGCTCCATCTGGCACATGCTGTACGCGTTCCCGCCGACCTCCCAGGCGATGATCGATGCCGGCTACAAGGATTTCGGCAAGCGCTGGACTCCGATCCTGAACGAGTTCCAGAAGGCGGGCGTGAAGTTCGCGCTGGAAGTGCACCCGACCGAGATCGCCTTCGACATCGTTTCCGCTGAGCGCGCGATTGCGGCCGTGGAGGGTCATCCCGCGTTCGGGTTCAACTACGACCCGAGCCACCTGGGGTATCAGGGCGTGGACTACGTCGAGTTCATCCGCCGCTTCAAGAGCCGCATCTTCCATGTGCACATGAAGGACGTGGGCTGGGCGCAGACGCCGGGCGTGTCCGGCGTGTTCGGCGGGCACCTGTCGTTCGGCGATGCGCGGCGGTTCTGGGATTTCCGGTCGCTCGGCCGCGGGAACGTGAGCTTCGAGCGGATCATCCGCGCGCTCAACGACATCGGCTACCGCGGCCCGCTCTCGGTGGAATGGGAAGACAGCGGAATGGATCGTGAGCACGGCGCCCGCGAAGCCTGCGAGTTCACAAAGCGGCTGGATTTCGCGCCGTCCCAGGTCGCGTTCGACGCCGCGTTCGACAAATAGGAAGGACAGTATCCATGACGAAGCAAGAACAGACGTGTCACCACGATATCCGGATCGGTACGCTCGTGAACGGCGGGAAGGCGACCAAGGAGTACATCCGGCAGATTGTGCCGCACGGCTTCGAGAGCTTTTCCATCACGTTCTGGCAGACGATCGGCGATACCGATCTCAAGCAGCTGGCGCAGGACGTCAAGGAGGTCCTCGCCGACCGGGACGTGGTGATCAGCTCGCTGGGGATCTTCGGGAACCCGCTTGAATCCGACCCGGTGGACGCCGAGACCCGCAAGGGCTGGGAAACGCTGATCGACAACGCGCACCTCTTCGGCACGGATATTGTGGCCGGGTTCACGGGGCGCCTGCGGGGCAAGCGCATCGACGAGTCGATCCCGCGCTTCAAGCAGGTTTTTGGAGAGCTCGCCAAGCGGGCCGAAGGCCGCGGGGTGCGGCTTGCCTTCGAGAACTGCGACATGGGCGGGACGTGGGCGAGCGGGGACTGGAACATCGCGCACGATCCCGACGCATGGGAGCTGATGTTCGACGCGCTCCCGAACAAGAACCTGGGCCTGGAGTGGGAGCCCTGCCACCAGATGGTCAGCCTCATCGACCCGATGCCGCAGCTGCGCCAGTGGGTGGGGAAGATCTTCCACCTTCACGGCAAGGATGCCACGGTCCTGTGGGACGTTGTGCGCAGCAAGGGCGTGCACGGCAAGGCGCAATTCGCTTTTCACCGCACGCCGGGCTTCGGCGACAGCAACTGGACCGACATCATCAGTGAGCTGCGTCGCGGCGGATTCCGCGGATCCATCGACATCGAGGGCTGGCACGATCCGGTGTACCGCGGCGATCTCGAGATGACGGGGCAGGTTCACGCGCTGAAGCACCTGCAGAACTGCCGGGGCGGCGCGCTCGTGAAGAACCCCGCTGCGTAAGAGGGCGTGGCGTCAGTTCCGCAGGCTCTGGATGGGGGCCGGGATGTGGCCGCCGCGGTTGACGAAGACCGCGGCGCCGTCCGGGCTGGCCACGTTGGTTACCGTGCCCGATCCGAACAGCCCGCCAAAGTCGACTTGGTCTCCCACCTTGGCGCCTGGCACAGGGATCAGGCGCACCGCCGTGGTCTTTCCGTTCATGATGCCGATGGCGGCCTCGTCCATGATCATGCCCGCGATGGTTTCCGGCGCGATATCGCCCGGCAGCAGAACCATGTCCAGGCCTACGGAGCAGACTGCGGTCATGGCCTCGAGCTTCTCCAAGGTGAGCGTGCCGCTTGCGACGGCGTGTGCCAGGGCGTGGTCTTCAGTGATCGGGATGAACGCGCCGGAGAGCCCGCCCACGGAGCTTGACGCGAACGCGCCGCCCTTCTTGACAGCGTCATTCAGCAGAGCCACGGCAGCCGTGGTGCCTGGCGCCCCGAGCTTCGTCACGCCCATGGCCTGGTAGATTTCCCCCACGCTGTCGCCCACGCGCGGGGTGGGGGCGAGCGACAGGTCGAGCACTCCGAACTGGATTCCGAGCCGTTCCGCCACTTCGCGGCCGATCAGCTCGCCGATGCGGGTGACGCGGAACGCGGTGTGCTTCACCTCTTCCGCGATATCATCCAGCGCGCAGTCGGGGTAGGCGGCGGTGAGTCGGTCGATCGCGCGCTTCACGACGCCGGGGCCGCTGACGCCGACATTGATGACGCAATCCGGTTCGCCCGGCCCGAGAAAGGCGCCGGCCATGAAGGGGTTATCCTCCGGGATATTGGCGAAGACGACGAGCTTCGCGCAGCCAAAGCCCTTCTGCTTCTTTGTGGCCAGGGCCACCTTGAGCAGTGTGGCGCCGATCAGCTTGATGGCGTCCACGTTCATGCCCGCCTTCGTGGTTCCGACGTTCACGGACGCGCACACTCGCTGCGTGCGGCTGAGCACGGCGGGCAGCGAATCGATCAGCACCCGTTCGCCGCGCGTCATGCCCTTTTGGACGAGCGCCGTGAATCCGCCGATGAGATCCACGCGGACATCGTGGGCGGCAGCATCCATGGCCTGCGCGAGCTGGAGCGCGGTTTCGGCCGACCCGTTCTCGAGCAGCACGCTGGCCGGCGAGATCGCGAGGCGCTTGTTCACGATCTTGATGCCGTACTTGGCGGAGACCTCGTCGCAGATGCGCACGAGATTACGGGCCTGGGAGCCGATCTTGGCGCGGACGGCCGCGCTCATCTTGGCGGCGGCCCCGGCGCATGAATTGATGTTGATGCCCATCGTCACGGTGCGCACGTCCAGGTTCTCTTCCTGGAGCATCCGGAGCGTGGAAAGGATGTCTGTGGGCCTTCGCATTCTGCTCCTATCTACTTGTGCCGGGCCGCCATGAGGTGCTGTACGGCGCCCACCTCGTTCGTCACCCGGAAGATATTCTCATGTTGCAGGGAGGCGGTAATGCCGAATTCCCGCAGGCACTCCAGAAAATCGCTCTGCAGCTGCTGCGTATCCAGCACGGCGGGCACGGTAACCTCGCCAATGTGGGTGACCATGGGGCCGTCGAAATAGACGAACCAGTCCTCGATGTTCACGCCTTTGGAGGCGAGGTAGACGGTCACGGCCTTCAGGATGCCCTTCCGGTCCATGCCGCGCAGGGTTATTACGTAGCGCTCCCCGCGCGCGGGGGCGCGGCGGGCTGCGGCGTCTTCATAAGGGCGCACGATGATGGAGGCCTCGTTGCTCGAGAAATGGACGAGCATGGCCTGCCGGATGTCTTCCGCGTCGCGCGCGCGGTTCATCGTGACGGTAAGAATCACCGTGAAATAGCCGTGCAGGATCGTTTGGCTCACGCCGTCGATGTTTGCGCCTTGCCCGGTAAGCGACGACGCGATGTCGCGCAGGATGCCCACGCGGTCGGCGACCAGTACGGATATTACAAAGCGATGTGCTGCCTTCATGCCTGCCCCTCGTTGAAGAGCCGAACATTAGTGGATGTAGCTTCTGGCGTCAACGTCTGCCGGAATCAGTGCTCAGGCATGGGCGCATGTGAGTTGCGGGGAGTTGTCCGTTCAGGCGCGTTTCTTTATCTCCGCGACGAGGGCGTCGCGACTCCAGAAGCAAGCCGGGAGCGACAACGGGCAACTCCGACTGGAGATGCGGCGACCCCGCCGCGTCCTCTCCGAGCTTCGCCGCATCTCCCCCGGGCGGCGATCCCCGGAACTCACATGCGCCCATTCTGTGCGATTGCAATAATTTGCAATCGCACCAAGGAGTCAGAATAAAGGAGCCAGAATTCAGAATTGATTCCCAAAAGTGTACATCAGAACCTGCCGTCCAGTATCGTGTCCTCAACAAAAAAGGACACAATTCGCATTATGCCGTTCACCCCAATCCACAGCCCGCGTAAAGCGGGCTCTACCTCGCAAAGTGTCACAGTAGAGCCCGCTTTACGCGGGCTATTCCGCCATAATGGGAATTGCAGACAAAGAGGACGCGCACAACATTACGAAAAGTGGCATAAAGCTTCGACTTGCCCTCCTGGCTCCTGAATTCTGGCTTCTGAATCCTGTGCGGGCGCATGTGAGTTGCGGGGAGTTGTCCGTTCAGGCGCGTTTCTTTATCTCCGCGACGAGGGCGTCGCGACTCCAGAAGCAAGCCGGGAGCGACAACGGGCAACTCCGACTGGAGATGCGGCGACCCCGCCGCGTTCTCTCCGAGCTTCGCCGCATCTCCCCTGGGCGGCGATCCCCGGAACTCACATGCGCCCCTCAGGCATCACTGGGTCCCATAGGGCGGTCAAGGCTGAAGCGGTGTGGGCTGCGGGCTGAGCGGGGAGAGAAACGGGACAACCCGCCAATGGATGCGAAGTCGAAAGGGGCAGGGACTGTTGTATCTCGGGGGCAGGACGGGCCGGACAATGGCATTGCAACGCCTCTACGGGAGTGTATTCTCGCAACATGAGAACGAGGTTGAAGTTGAAGCCTGGGGCCCGGGGGACCAAGAAGCTGACGCAGGAATGCGGAGACCGGCTGATATGCGTGAGGTACCGGAAAGAACGCGCCGTCTACAAGCGCGCGCACAACGCCGCCCACAAGGACGAGATACGCGCCTGCCAAGCCGCCTATCGCGCAGCGCACAGGGCAGAGCAGCGGGCCTACTACTTGGCGCACCGGAAAGAGATCAACGCCCGGAAGCGAGCTTGCCGTGCGGCGCAGAAGACGTCTAAGGCAGGGACGCGGAGCCGCCCAGTCGCCGCGAAGTGAAGCGATCGGCCGCCGCCCCTTACCACCATGGCCCGACCGGCTGCGGGTCCGCCATGAAACGCTCGCCTCTCCTGTTCGACGGCGACCCCTCATGAAGTACGCCAACGAGCAGACAGCCGTGAGGCGATAGGGCGGGTCTGTCCAATGTTTCAACTTCGAGCGCAGGCCCTAATTTTCCTCCAGCCAGAAGCCTTAAGCCCGAAGCCTCCCATCCGGGGCATGCCCCGCACGGCCACGGCACAATTCAACGCCGGGCTTGCAGTTCCGGCCCCACTCTGACACCTTTCTCCCATGGTGAACAGCTACCTCTGGAGGAGAAATGCATAGTCATGTCCGTCCCACCGGGCGCGTGCCCGCACTGTCAGAAAATCAATTTCTTATCGACCAAGCCGCCGTACCCCGGTACGCTCGTTCATTGGGACGGACAGCTATGGAAAGACGGCGGAGCCTGGTACCAGCTTTGCGGCGGCAAGTTTGCGAATGGTGGCGCGGCCGTGTTGTGGTCGTCGCCGGATTTGGAAAACTGGACCTACCGCAATCGCATCGCATGAAAAGCGTCTGAGATAAAGGACTCAACGGCAAGTATTGAGGCAACTGGAACGAAGTGAAATCGCCCCCATGACTTCGTCGCTGTCGCCTTGTCCGTTGACAGAAAGGCCAATCTGCAGCTGCATACCAACGTTGGAATGACGGCCACCATACAGTCTGCTTCCACGTCCAGGCGCAGACCACGCAAGCGGGTGATCCGCATGCTTTCCAGAATGAAACGCTTCTGCCGGATGACGTTCCTGTCCGACAAGCGATACGCGGCATGGCAGTTCAAGGCAGTCTACGGTCGCTTTCCGGACCTGACCCCCCCCGGACCTTCGACGAGAAGCTCCAGTGGTACAAGCTGCATTACCGCAGGCCGATCCTGACGCAGTTGGCGGACAAGTACGCGGTCAGGGAGTATGTCCGGCAACACGGTCTCGGCCACATCCTGAACGACTTGCACGGCGTGTATGACCGTGTGGACCAGATCGACCTGTGCGCACTGCCCGATGCGTTTGTGTTGAAGGCTACGCATGGTTGCGGCATGAACATCATCTGCAGGAGCAAGCGGGACCTGGACTGGCCCGAGAGCCGGCGCCAACTCGGACGATGGCTGCGGAAGAACCACTTCTGGTACGGCCGCGAGTGGGCGTACAAGGACATCACGCCGCGGATCATCTGCGAGAAACACCTGGAGAACGAGGAATACGGCGAACTGATTGACTACAAGTTCTACTGTTACGGCGGCAAACCCGAGGCCGTATTTGTGTGCTGCGGGCGGTTCAGCCCGGGCGGCGTCCGGTACGACTGCCATGACATGGCCTGGCGCAGGATCCCGGTCTCCAAGGGCCGTCCCTCGGCCGGGTTGAGTCTGGACCGGCCGCGCCGCTTCGCCGAGATGGCCGCCATCGCGGCAAAACTGGCCGGTGTTTTCCCCTTCGTCCGGGTGGACCTGTATCTGGTCCGCGACGCGATTATCTTCGGGGAGCTGACATTTTATCCGGATGGCGGCATCGTTTCCTTCTCGCCGCCCGAATACAACCGATTTTTCGGCGACTTCTTCATCCTGCCAGACCGATGACCCTCCCATTCGCATTGGGTAAATGCGGTTCTTGTCCATCGCCCCGCCGGTCTTCTCTAGCCTTCCTCCCGCCGCTTGGTTACGCTCACAGTGTTGGCTTCGAGTGGTAGGTCGTTCACATTTCCATGGTTGGTTCTCCTATATAAGGACTTACACCCTACTTACAACGCGCCCATGCTGGACGCACACCAACAAATGCTCGGTACGGCTCCGCCGCCCGAGATTTGTGACGTTGTGCCAAGAGGAAGGACGATGAGATTCTCTTGCGGCTGTGGCCCGCTTGTGCTACATTCCTGGTGAACAAAGGAGAGGTGGAATGAGCAAGACAGCTACAGTTCGAGCGAGGCTGGAGCCGGCGTTGAAAGACCGCGCCGAGGGCGTCTTTCACAAACTGGGCCTGAACCCGACCCAGGCAATCACGATCTTCTACCGGCAGGTCGAACTGCGCGGCGGGTTGCCGTTTGATGTCGCGGTGCCGACGCCGGCAACCCGACGCACCTTCGACTCCACGGATGCCGGACGGGAGCTCGTGCTCTGCAAGGACGCCGACGACATGTTTGCACGGTTACGCATCTGATGTTCATCCCCATCTACACTCGGCAGATTGAGCGAGATCTCAAGCTGGCGCTCCGCCGTGGGAAGAATGTCGAAAAGTTCAAGATCATTGCGCGGACGCTACTTGCGGGGCTGCCGCTCGATCCTATCCACCGCGATCACCGGTTGGCAGGGAACTACATGGGCCGAAGGGACTGCCATATTGAATCCGACTGGCTGCTCATCTACAAGGTGGATGGGAATCGTCTGATCTTCGAGCGCATGGGAACTCACGCAGACCTGTTCAGGAAATGATCGGGCACAACCAGCCCATGCTGGCGACGCGGTGCCCGCGCGCCAGATGGGCACCGTCGGCTGAGAGATTGAAATGAAGATTCAGGACTTTCAATCGCAGCAGCATTTGTTCTGTGCGCTCTTGCAGGTTCATGATGCTCGTATCTTCAGTATGCACGGCACTGTTGCCCTGTCGCAAAAGAAGCCGGAACGGATCTAACCTACAGGCGTTGGCGGCTCTTTCAGGATCAAGACGAGCTTCATCAGCAGTTCTTCAAGCTTCTTGCTAATCTGGCCATTCAATAGTCGTCGATATGTGTGAACGGGGCTCCCTGCGCCCTTGCGGCGCAGGAGCCGGAATTCAGGCACCTGCCGCAGGCGGCAGGGAGCCGGTCCTTCGTCAACGAAACTATGAAATGGCCGGGGCAATAGGCATAATTGGGGAGTTCCTCGATCACGATGCCGACCCGGGCGCCACGAACCAGGGCGGGTGGGGGCGCGATTCGATTCGTGATAGTCACATCGGTTTTCGCCCGCGGCTCTCTGCTCCCAACCCGGGGATAGGCGATCGTCCCGTCGAGATTGCCCGGAATCCGGGATGGAATGACGTAGTAGGCCTGCTGGAGAGGAAAAAGTGATCGGCGCCCCCGGGGTTCCGAAGGCGGGGTGTGAGAGAATTCCGAATTCCGGATTCTGACTTTCTGCTCCTGCTGAACGGCATTGACAAAGGTGGCGGGGAAGGCCTATAGAGGGACAAGTTTATCGCCAAAGGAAGGTGATCGCGATATGGCCGAGATTACCATCGAAGACAGTGCCCGTAAGGTGAAGGAGTCCTTCAACAAGGGCTTTGCGGCGTTGGAACGGGGCAACCTGGACTATGCGGTGAGCCTCCTGATCGAGTGCGTGAAGGCGGAGCCACGGCTCACCCAGGCGCGAAAGTATCTGCGGATTGCCGAAATGCGGCGCGCGAAGCGGCAGGATCCGAGCAGCCTGTCGCGCGCCATGGTGTTGCTGCGCAACCTGCCCACCCAAATCAAGGTGCAGACCTGGATCAACAGGGGCCGGGCACTCGAAGCCGCTGCAGAGTGCGAAGAGCTTCTCAAGGATGACCCGCACAGCCTGATCTACATCAATCTGTTCGTCGCAGCCGCGATCAAGGCGGACCTGTCCGAATCCGCGGCGGTGACGCTCGATGCGGCGAGGGATCTCTACCCCGATGATGACAGGCTGATCCAGCGCCTGGGCGAGATCTACCAGTCGATCGAGCGGCATGAGGAGGCCCGCAAGTGTTTCGAGCGGGTCTGCGAACTCCGGCCCAGCGACCCCGCCGCCGTGCGTGCGCTGAAGAACTCCATGGCGCTGCACAGCATACGCGCGGACGGGTGGAGCAGCGCGGCGCAGAAGGGCGGCTCGTTCCACGACATTTTGAAAGACTCCAAGGGAACCGTGCTGATGGAGCAGGACTCCAAGTCGGTCAAGAGCGAGCAGGATGTGCAGAATCTGGTTGCCGAGATGCTGCAGAAGATTGCGGCGGAACCGGGCAACACGAACTACTATCGCAACCTTGCGCGGCTCTATGCCCAGGGCAGGCTGTTTGATGACGCCTTGGCTACGCTGCGGCGGGCCCTCGAGGTGAATCCCGGGGACCCGGAGCTGGAAGCAACGCTCAGCGCCATGCAGGTGCAGAAGTTCGATGGGGAGATTGCGGATTTGCGGGCTGCCGGCGACAACGAGTCCGTGGCGACGAAGGAGGCCGAGAAAGAAGAATTTGTCTTTGCCGATCTTGGCGAGCGCGTAAAACGGTACCCGAACGATCACAAGCTGCGGTACGAATGGGGCTTGCTGATTCTCAAGCGTGGCATGGTGAACGAGGCGATTCAGCAGTTCCAGTTTTCCCAGAGGAATCCGCGCTTCAAGGTTCTTTCCCTTTACAACCTCGGGATGTGTTTCGAGATGAAAGACCAGTTCGATCTGGCGGCGGAGCAGTTTCAGCGCGCGCTGGAAGACCTGCAGGTCATGGACGATACGAAGAAGATGATCTGCTACGAACTCGGCTCAGCCCTTGAAAAGCTTGGCGACCAAGGCAAGGCGTTGGAGTGTTTCAAGCAGATCTACCAGGTGGACATCGGGTTCCGGGACGTGGCGCAGAAGATCGAGCAGACCTATACCAGAAAGTGATCGGGAGCGGCAGGCTCAAGCAGCCGTCGCCGGGGGCACGGGCCACTTTCCGGCGAGCGCGTTCTCCAGGATTTCCTTTACGTCGCGCGGGAAGTCGCTTCGCAGCATCCACTTGATAAACCCGGGATCGTTCCTGACAAGGTCGCTCAAGCGGGTGTTCTTCTTCTGCCCGAAGTTCAGCACGACGTGGCCGTCAAGCCACTTGAGGCGCCCCTGCTGATCCACCCAGGCCGCGTCACGCGGATCGCAGTAGTCGCTGAGCAGCGCGATGTCGTCGGGCAGATCCTTGTACCGCTGCAGCTGGGATTCCAGCACCCGGACGGTGGCGAGGGTGTCGGCCTCGGCGCCATGCGCGTTCAAGTGCATTTCGTTGCAGTAATAGGCCAGGGCCGCCGTAAGATCGCGCGGTTCGCGCCGGTGGTAGATGCGCTGCGCATCAATCACGCGCCGGTCGGTCATGTCAAACTTACGGCCGGCCCGCAGGAACTCCTCGACCAGCATGGGGATGTCGAAACGCAGCACGTTGTATCCGCCGAGGTCGCAGCCTTCGAACAGGCGCTCGATGGCCGGAGCGAGCTGCCGGAACGTCTGGCAATCGGCGACGTCGGCATCCTTGATGCCGTGGATCTGAGTGGACTCGGGGGGAATGGGCATTTCGGGGTTGACGCGGTATGAGCAGGTGTCGCGGGCGCCGTTCGGGTGGATGCGCACGACGCATAGCTCGATGATGCGGTCCGCGCGCGGGGCCGTTCCCGTGGATTCAATATCGAAGATTGCGAGCGGCCGCTCCAGCTTCAGCCGCAGCTCGGGATGATCCTTCTTGCTCATGGGGGACGTACCTTACGCGCCGCCACGGCCCGCGGTAAAGAGAAAACGGGGCCGCGTCTATCCCGCGAGGCGGACGAGGTAGTCGATCCACGCGTCCATGCCGGCGCCGGTGCGGGCGCTGAGCTCGAACATGAAGATGCCGGGGTGAACCCGCCGCAGCGCATCGCGGCATTTCCCAGCGTCCCAGTCAAGGTGCGGCGCGAGGTCCATCTTGGTCAGCACGACAATCGGCGCCTGGACGAACAGGGAAGGGTATTTGAGCGGCTTGTCTTCGCCCTCCGTGGTGGAGAGCAGCGCCACCTTGAAGGCTTCTCCGAGGTCGAAGGCGGCCGGGCAGGCGAGGTTGCCGACGTTCTCGATGAAGAGCAGCCGCGTGGCGCTTTCGATGACGGTCGGCAGGACTTCGCGCACGCGGGCGGCATCCAGGTGGCAGGCGCTGCGGGTTTCGATCTGCACGACCGGCGCACCTTTGCCTTCGAGGCGGCGGGCGTCGTTGTCGGTGCGCTGGTCTCCCGCGATTACGGCGCAGGGGAGCTTTCCGCAGAGCCTCTCCAGCGTGCGCTCCAGCAACAGGGTTTTGCCCGTGCCCGGCGCGGATATGAGGTTCAGCGCCGTGATGCCGCGGCTTGCAAGCCAGCGCCGGTTCTCGCCGGCAATCGCGTCGTTCTGCGCAATCAGCCTTTCCTCCAAAGGCGCCGCGCGGCTGTGCCCATCCTCACCATGCGGGTGTGGATGCGGGTGCGCATGATCGTGCCCATGGTTGTGATCGTGATCATGGTCGTGATCATGGCCCCCGTGTTTCGCCAGTTCCGCCGTCTCTCCGCATCCGCAGCCTTCGCACATAATCCCGCTCCTCAGCTCAGCAGCTCCTGCACATCTTCCCACGTGAGGGATTGTAGCATCTTCTCGTCCGTTTGTAGAGTGGCATTGATGACAGCGCGTTTCCGCTCCTGCAGCGCGAGGACTTTCTCCTCCACGGTTCCCTGGGTGATCAGCTTGATGCTGTAGACGGTGCGCTTCTGGCCGATGCGATAGGCGCGGTCCGTGGCCTGGGCCTCAACCGCGGGGTTCCACCATGGGTCGTAGTGGATGACGACGTCGGCGCCCGTGAGATTGAGCCCGGTGCCGCCCGCCTTCAGGCTGATCAGGAACACGGGGATGTCGCGCTGCGTGTTGAAGCGGTGCACGACTTCCATGCGGTCCTTGGTGGAGCCGTCGAGGTAGCAGAGGCTGAGTTCGCGCTGCTCGAGGTTCCGGCGCAGAATCTGCAGCATGGTCACGAACTGGCTGAACACGAGCACGCGATGGCCGCCATCGACCACCTCATCGAGCAGTTCGAAGAACAGGTCCATCTTTGCCGAAGGCGCTTTGGCCTGAAGGCCCGGCAGCTTGAGCAGGTCGAGGTGGCAGCAGACCTGGCGCAATCGCAGGAGCGTGGTCAGGACTTCCATGCGGCAACGGTTGAAGCCCTGTGCGGCGACGAGGTCTTTCAGGCGCCGACGCGAGGCATTGAGAATCTCGGTGTAGACCAGCTGCTGGTCGGGCGTGAGGCTGCAGGGCGACACGCGTTCGATACGGGGCGGCAGGTCGCGGGCCACCTCGGTGCGGAGCCGGCGCAGCATGAACGGGTGCAGCTTGCGGCGGAGCCTGGCCTGCGCCACCTCCGCATCCGCCCCGCCGCGTGCGATGGGGAGCTCGTAGTGGTTGCGGAAGGTCTCGGGCGCGCCGAGGTAGCCGGGCATGAGGAAGTCCATGATCGACCAGATATCGGCCACGCCGTTTTCCACCGGCGTGCCGGTGAGCACCAGCCGGTGCCGCGCGCGGAGGCGCTTGGCCGCCAGGGCGTTCTGGGTGGACCGGTTCTTGATGTGCTGCGCTTCGTCGAGAATCGCCGCAGAGAACTCGTACTCCAGGTAGTGCTCGATATCGCGCTTCAGAAGCGCGTAGGAGGTGATGACTAGATCGGCGCCGGGAACGTCCTGCCACATGGAGTGGCGGTCCGCCCCGGAGATGGAGATTACCTTGAGCTCCGGTACGTAGCGCGCCGCTTCCTGCGCCCAGTTCTCCACGATGCTGGTGGGGCAGACGATCAGAGCGGGAAGCCGTTTCTCCCCGCCGGGCGCATGAGCAGCGCGCAGCCAGGCGAGGGTCTGCAGGGTCTTGCCCAGCCCCATTTCGTCGGCCAGGATGCCCGCAAACCCGTTGGCCTCGAGAAAGGCGAGCCAGCTGACGCCGTCCTTCTGGTAAGGGCGCAGGATGTCGCCTAGGGGCGGGGCGACGACCACCGTTTCCACGTGCAGGTCGCGATTTGCCACCCGGACTCTCTCGCGCCAGGCGGGCGTGGCTTCCACGTCCACCCCGTCGAGCGCCTCCAGCGAGGATTTTACGAATGCGCTGTGCAGGTTGGACATCCGGAAGTGACCGCGCTCCGAGCCGTCCGCGACGGCGCAGTCGGAGAACACGTCCTGCATCGAGGTCACGGCGTCGGCGTCGATGAGGAACATGCGGTCGCCGCGCTCCAGGAAGGCGTCGCCGCGGCGCAGGGCGAGCTGCACGTCGCCCTGCGAGATGCTGGCGCCCGTGCGGTCTTCAAAGTCGAACGAGACATCGAACCAGCTGGGCCCCTCGTCCTGAATGTGGACGACTGGCGTAACAAAATCGATGGATTCGAGAACCGGGCCGATTTTGCCCTCCAGGTCCACGCGCCACCCGGCGCGGCGCAGCGCGGGGATGCTCTTTCCGAGGAAGTTGAGGACATCGCGCCTGCCGACGACGCTGCCGAGCGAATCGCCCGTTTCGCCGCCCAGCCCGAGCGACGCGAGCATGCGCAGTGCGCCGCGCTCCGCGTCCGTGTTGCGCACGGTGTATCGCAGCAGGTCATCGGGATCGGCGATGGCGAACTGGCCCCGCGGGTCCGGCTTGCAGGCGATCAGCTCGACGGCTCCGTACAGGGCGCAGGCCGTTCCTGACACGGACGCGAGGCTGCCCCGCACCAGCAGGTGGAAGCGGGGCACGGCCGGCTCGATGGAAAAGAGATCCAGGTTGAGGTCCGAAACGACCGTCGCGCAGCGCGCCAGAACCGGAAGTTCATGCTGAAAGAATCGCAGCACATTGGGCCGGGAAATTGAGACCCGGGCATCGTAGAGCCCGTGGTAGGGGCCGGGCAGGAGGTTTTCCAGCGGCCACAAGTTGCCTGCCCCGTACACCCATCCGTGTCGCCCGGCGACGACGTGCCGGGGCGGCTCGCCCTCGCGCTGGAACGGAAGCTCCGTGGCGGCCGCCAGGACGATTTCCCCCGTTTCGCGATCGAGGTCCACGTGCACCTGGCTCCGCACGCTCGTCTGGTTCACCTGGATCGGCGCCTGCTGCGCACACTCGATCGTGCCGCCCGCGTGCAGGCTGATGAGGTTGAGCAGGTCGGGGATGTTGACTTCGAGGCGCCCGGGCGCGGGCCCGCCCGCGATATCCTCAAGGACAAAGAGGATGTCCTCGTCTCTCTTGGCGAAGCAGAGCGCAAGGTTGCGCGGGACCTGGTCGAGCGGAAGGACGCGCTGACCGTAGGAGGCCTCGCACGTGATCGCCACGCGGCCGCCGCGGGCCTGCGTGAGCCAGTCGGCGGGCAGCGTGACGCGGAGGTCCGCCGCGAGGGCGCCGGCCGTGCCCGCCGTCACGCGGCGGATGTAGCTGCTCTCATCGATCGCGGCCAGACGCGAGGCGCGGCGCTGCTCCTCCTGGTACTTTTGTTCGCGCAGGGGGTCCGTGGCGCGCCGGACGAGGGACAGCCCGATGGCGATTACGTGTGCGCAGATCACGGCGCGCTCCTTGCTGGCGTAGCAGGGGCACTCGTTTTCGACGGTTCCGTCGGGAAGCACGCGCAGCGCGGCGTGCAGCTCGTGGTTGTTCCAGAGGAGCGTGCCGCTTATGCGCGGCGGGGCGTAATCCGCCCGCAGGACGAGGCCTTTCGACACGAGGGCTTCGGCATCATGCACAACCTGCGAGCCCGCCCAGCCGACAAGCATCTTGTGCGTCAGCGGCGGGTGGGGCCTGCTGCCGTTGACAGCGGCCGCGCCGGGGGGCGATGAGGATTGGGCGGGGAGTTGCGCCATGCGAATCAATCGAGCTTTCTTAACACGAGGGCGCTGCGGGACGGCATATAGAGCAGAACCTGCACGGCCACTGCCGCCTGTCCCCTCACGGCCGCAGTCTGAAAACACTGACGCGGCGCGATGCGGTTGTGCCCGCCGAAGCGGGCTTCATCCGTATCCATAACCAGTTCGTACGTGCCGGGAGGCACCTGAATGCCGTAGTCCGTGTACGATGACGACGGGTGGAAATTGGAGACGAAGACGTAGGCCCCGCGCTGGAAGGCGAGGACCTTGTCGTCGTTATGCACGTGCAGGAGCTGCGGCGCATGGCAGCGCAGGAAGCCGGCATCGTGCACGAGGGCAAGCATGGCGCGATCGAAGTCGGCCAGAAAGTGATATTTCAGGGACGGGTCGTCGCGCAGGCTCCACTGGCGGCGCGCGTAGTGGTGCGACCAGCTGTTGCCCTCGCGGGGGAAGTCCACCCATTCCGGGTGCCCGAATTCGTTGCCGATGAAGTTCAGGTAGCCGCAGTCCGCCGTCATGAGCGTGATCAGTCGGGCCATTTTGTGCAGCGCAATGCCGCGGTCGACGCGCAGGCTGGGATCCTGCACGCGCATGGAAGTGTACATCTCCGCGTCGATGAGCGAGAAGATGAGTGTCTTGCCGCCGACGATCGCCTGGTCATGGCACTCGACATAGCTGACCGTCTGCTCATCGCTGCGGCGGTTGGTCAGCTCGTGCCACAGGTAGCTGAGGTGCCAGTCCTCGTCGCGCACATCGTTGACGAGCTTGAACCAGCAATCCGGGACGCCCATGGCCAGGCGCAGGTCGAAGCCGCAGCCGCCGTCCCGGGCCGGCGCCGCGAGGCCGGGCATGCCGCTCACGTCCTCGGCGATGGTGATGGCGTCGGGATGCACGGCGTGGATGACCTTGTTGGCGAGGGCAAGGTACGCGACGGCATTCTCGTCGACGGAGGCATCGAAATAGCGATCGTACGAGGTGAACCCCGGGCCGAGGCCGTGGTCGAGGTACAGCATGCTGGTGACGCCATCGAAGCGGTAGCCGTCGAAGCGGTACTCGTCGAGCCAGAAGCGGCAGTTGGAGAGAAGGAAGTGCAGCACCTCGGGCTTGCCGTAGTCGAAGCAGCGCGAGTCCCAGGCCGCGTGGTAGCCGCGCACGCCGGCGTGAAAGAACTGGCAGGTTGTGCCGTCGAAGCGAGAGAGGCCCTCCACCTCGTTCATGGCCGCGTGGGAGTGCACGAGGTCCATGATCACCGCCAGCCCGGCGCCGTGCGCATCATCCACAAGGAGCTTGAGCTCCTCGGGCGTGCCGAAGCGTGAGGAGGCAGCGAAGAAGCTGCTGACGTGGTATCCGAACGAGCCGTAGTAGGGGTGCTCCATGATCGCCATGAGCTGCAGCGTGTTGTAGCCGGCGTCCACGATGCGCGGCAGGACGTTGCGGCGGAATTCCTCGTAGGAGCCGGTGCCCCCGTGTTCCTGCGCCATGCCGACGTGGCTTTCGTAGATGATGGGCGTCTCGATGCGGCCGGCGGGCGAGGCGTGGCGCCAGAGGTAGGGCGCGGGCGGGCTCCACACCTGGGCGTTGAAGATCTTGGTTTGTGCGTCCTGCACGGCGCGGCGCGTCCAGGCGGGGATGCGGTCGCCCGCGCCGCCGGGCCAGTCGAGGTTCAGGCGGTAGAGCTGGCCGTGGCGCAGGGCGTCGGCGGGCAGGCGCAGCTCCCACGCGCCGTTCTGCGGCAGGCGGCGCAGTTCGAATTCGGGGGCGCCCTGCCAGTTCGTGAATTCTCCCTGCATGCGCACGGCGGTCGCGTTGGGCGCCCACTCGCGCAGGACCCAGCCGTCTTCGCGCCGATGCAGGCCGAAGTACTCGTGCCCGCTCGCGAAATCCGCGAGGCTCATGCGCCCGCCCGTGAGCCGCTGCTCCATCATGTCCGCGCGCTCGGCGCGTGCCTGGATTTGCGGCAGGTAAGGCGCCAGATACGCATCGTCCTTAAGCGCTGAGGCGCGACGCTTCATGGCAACATCCCGTCAATTAAAGATCCGCACCACGGGGCGCCGGATCATTCTCTCGTACAGCTCGATATAGTTCCGGGCGCACACCTCGTGGTTGAAGGTGCGCGCGCTCTCCAGCATGATGCGCTCAATTTCCGCGGCGCGCGTCTCCGCGGGCAACTGATGGAAGGCCATGGCCTGGTCGATGGCCCAGCGCAGGCCGCCGGCGTCGTAGGTTTCGAAGACGAACCCGTTGCCGGTGCGCGCCTGCAGGTCGAGGTGTCGCACGGTGTCGTGCAGCCCGCCTGTGTCGCGGGCGATCGGCAGGGAGCCGTACAGGCAGGAGACCATCTGGGGCAGCCCGCACGGCTCGAAGAGCGAGGGCATGAGCATGAAGTCCGAGCCGGCATACGCGAGGCGCGACAAATCCTCGCGGAAGTCGCACACCGCCACGCGGTCGTGGAAGCCGTGTCGGTTCACGATATTCCGAAGGTGCGCCTGGTACGAGCCGTTGGCCACGACCGCCACCTGAAGCGGGACGTTCCAGTAGTCCGAGACGATCCGGTAGAGGATGTCGGTCAGCAGCTGGCATCCTTTCTGGACCGGGTCAAGGCGGGACGGCCAGAACAGGATCGGCGCGTCGGGGTTCACAGCAAGGCCGGTGCGCCGCTGAAGCTCCATCTTGTTTGCGCGCTTGGCGTCGCGGTGGTCGGCGGCGGAGTAGTTCTGCGCCAGAGCCTCGTCCGTGCGGGGATTGTATGTGGGGTCCGGCGCGTTGAGGATGCCGATGGCGCAATCGGCCTTGCGCTTGTTGATGATCTCGGCCCGGATGTTCGGCTTGATAAAGTCGTGCCACCCGGCGACGATCTCGTCGAGAAAAGCGGGGCTCACGGAGTTGATGAAGTGCGCGGCGAACAGGCCGCTCGCCAGCATGTCGATGCAGTTGCTGGAACGGCTTTCCTCGTAGTTGTGGGGGATGCGCATGAAGTACAGATAGAGCCAGAATTCGGCGGCATCGATGCCGCGGTCCTCGATCTCGGCCAGCGTGATCTGGTGAGTGTGGATGTTGTGCAGGGTGAACAGGCAGGGGATGTCCAGCCGCCGAGCGTAGGGGGGGATCAGCCCTGTCATCCAGTCGTTGCAGTGGATCAGGTCCGGCTTGACGATGGGAATGATGTTATTGATCACCTCGCGCTGGAAGGCGAGAGCGATGCGCGGGTTCTCCCACGCGTCGTTGCTGTACACCGAGTCGCGGTAGTAGAAGATGCGGTCCTCGGCGAGGTGGATGCGGGCGTTGGGCAGCTTGCTCTGGTAGATGCGCAGCTCCTCGCTGATGAGCTTGCCCACGTCGATGTGAAACATCTGCCGGTAGTGGGGCAGGGCCACGTGCACGTCGGCGCCCAGATCGTAGAGCTTGGACACCAGCGAAGCCGAGACGTCGGCCAGCCCGCCCGCCTTGGCGGCCATCTGGTTGGCCATGTTGCCCATGCCGTTGGGCAGGTACGTGATCTCCGGCGTCACGATGAGGATGCGCGGGTTCCGTCCCTTGAGCGTGCTGTCCGCCATAGTCAGTTTCCGTCGGCCCAGGCGATGAAGCCGGGCATGGCCTTCTTCATGGAAGCGTTTCGAGGCATGGCGCGGGTGGTGAAGCCGTAGCGGCCGGTGACCGGGCACCGGACGTCCTGACGGTACAGGAAGTTTCCGAGCCCGCGATCCTCGGCAATTTCCATCTTCTCCACGTGCCGGTCCGTGATCCGGTTCTGTGAATCGACCGGGCCGTAGTAGACTTCCACGTCCACCTCTTCGGGCGTGAGCTGGCCAAGATGGACCGGGCAGGAGACGGAGAAACTGTCGCCGACGTGCAGGACGGCCATTTCGCGACTGGTGGCGGGCGCATCGACCCGCACCGCGCTCCACAGGCTGGCCAGGCGATTCTCCTGCTGCACGAGCTCGTGCGCCGCGGCCGCCTGGTTCGACAGCAGGCCCGTGTATGCATTGAACGCGCGATCGTAGAACATGCTCCGGTAGTCGCTGACCATGCGGTGGCTCGTGAATTTGGAAAGCACCATGTGGATGGACGCCTTCATCATGCGCAGCCAGGCGGAGGGAATGTCGCCGCTGGAACGGTCGTAGAAGCATGGCACGATCTCGTTCTCGAGCAGGCTGTAGAGCGACTCGGATTCCACCGTGGCCTGGTACTCGGGATCGTCGTGCTCCTCCCCGTGGCCGATGGCCCAGCCCGTCTCCTTCGCGTAGCCCTCGCACCACCAGCCGTCGAGCGTGCTGGCGTTGAGCACGCCGTTGGCGCCGGCCTTCATGCCCGACGTGCCGCTGGCCTCGTGCGGGCGCTGCGGCGTGTTGAGCCACACGTCCACGCCCTGCACCAGCGAGCGGGCAAGCGAAATGTCATAGTTCTCCAGGAACACGATGCGCCGGTGCACCGAAGGCTTTTGCGAGAACTTGACCAGCTGGCGGATGAACTCCTTGCCCTGGTCGTCGGCGGGGTGCGACTTGCCCGCGAAAATGATCTGCACCGGCCGCTCCGTATTGCAGAGGATGGCTTCGAGCCGCTCCATGTTGCGCAGGATCAGCGTGGCGCGCTTGTAGGTCGCGAAGCGACGCGCGAAGCCGATCGTGAGCGCTTCATGATCGAGGACCGACCGGATTTGAGCGAACTCCGAGCGCGACGCATTGCGGCTGTTGCACTGCTCCTCCATGTGCATGCGCGCAACCCGCACGAGGCGCGCGCGCGACAGCTCGTGGCCCCGCCACAGCTCGTCGTCCGGTATCTGGGAGATCTGGTGCAGCACGCGCGTGGAGTTTGGAATGGTGCGCCACTGCGGGCCCAGGTAGCGGTCGAACAGGGCCGACAGGTCCGGAGATAGCCAGGAGGGAACATGCACGCCGTTCGTCACGTGCCGAATCGGGATTTCCGACTCCTCCTGGCCTGGCCACAGTTTTGACCACATGCGCCGCGCCACCTTGCCGTGCAGCTCGCTCACGCCGTTTGTATCATGCGAAAGGCGCAGTCCGAGGATGGTCATGGACAGCTCGTGGCCCGGCCAGCCCGGCCCCTGGCCCCAGCCGATGACTTTCTCGGGGGTGAGGGACGAGCCGCTGAGCACGGCCTGGAGATACGGACGCAGCAGGTCCAGATGGAATGTTTCGTTACCCGCGGGGACGGGGGTGTGCGTTGTGAAAACATTGGTGCGGGCAACGACCCACGCGGCCGCATTCAGATCGAGGTTGCAGGCTTTCATCAGGTGCTCGATCCGCGCGATGCTCAGGAATGCGGCGTGGCCCTCGTTGATGTGGCAGACGTGAGGGTTGTAGCCCATGGCCAGCAATGCGCGGAAGCCGCCGATGCCCAGGAGCAACTCCTGCTGCAGGCGGGTTTGGCGGTCGCCGCCGTAAAGCTGCGCCGTGATCGCGCGGAAGTCCGGCGGGTTGTCCGGGATGTTGGTGTCCAGCAGGTACAGCGGCACGCGGCCAACGTCGATGCGCCAGACACAGGCTTTGAGCACCCCTTCCGGCAGCGTCAGCGATACGTGGAGCTGCTGCCCCCCCGCATCCGCCACGCGGTTCAGCGGCAGGTTCTGCACCGGGCTCTCCGGGTAATGCTCCTGCTGCCAGCCGTCGGAATTCAGCTGCTGGCGGAAATAGCCCTGCCGGTACAGAAGGCCCACGCTGACCAGGGGCGTGTTCAGATCCGAGGCGGCCTTCAGGTGGTCGCCGGCCAGAACGCCAAGCCCGCCCGAGTAAAAACCGAGGCTTTCGTGGATGCCGAACTCAAGCGAAAAGTAGGCGATGCACTCCTTGTTGATCTGCTGCGCCGCTTCATTAGTTGGAACCCGCACGACAGCTTCGAACTTCGCCTTAACTTCCTGAAGGTGGCGCATGAAGCCCTCGTCCTCCACGAGGATCTCGAGCTGCTTCTGCGGCAGCGAGATCAGATAGACAAGCGGATTGTGGCCCGCATCCTTCCACATCAGCGGATCGATCCGGCGGAACAGCTCCAGCGCTTCCTGGTTCCAACACCACCACAGATTGTGCGCCAGGACTTCAAGGAACTGAAGTTCCTTTGGGATCACCGGTGCAACGCTGAATAACTGCATCTTCATTCGTCCTGACATGGCGGGTGTCCTCTCGCTTGCAAACGGCGTCTCCAGCTTAGTGTTCTCGCCGCATGGTGCACTATCCAAATCACATGCTACGTGCCGGGCTCAGAAATGTCAAAATATACAGAAAAAGAGAGAGGTGTGTCAACGCGCGGTTCTCGCAGGCTGTTGCTCGAATCGGAAGAGGACGAATCAGGCAGCCACTCTTGGATTGGCAGGAGAGAGCGCTTCCCGCGCTGTATGCATCTCCATGCTTGTCTTCCCGGCGCGTTCCGGTATCTTGTCCGGCCATGAACGCGCTGTTTAAGGACCCGTTCCTGCGGGCATGTCCCGATATCGCCCAAGAAGCGATGTTCTGGCAATTCATGTTAGGCTCTGCTGTATAACTTCTTGTGACATCAAGCACCACAAAGCCAAAGCCCACCATGCTGGCCGGCCTGACCCTGGCCGCCCTGGGCGTTGTGTACGGCGACATTGGCACGAGCCCGCTTTACTGCACCCGGGTCAGCTTTAGCCAGGGGTGCGGGGTTCCCCCGACGGCGGCCAACATCCTCGGCATCATCTCCCTGATCCTCTGGGCGCTGGTCCTGCTTGTTGCCGTCAAGTATCTGGCCCTCGTGCTCCGGGCCGACAACAGGGGGGAAGGCGGAATTCTGGCGCTCATGGCGCTGGTCAACCGCGACCGCAAGCCCGGCGCCGTGACGAAAATACTGCTGCTCCTCGGCCTGTTCGGCGCTTCCCTGCTTTATGGCGATGGCTTGATCACGCCGACGATTTCGGTGCTGAGCGCGGTCGAGGGGCTTAACATGGGGTCGGTCGCCTTTTCCCAGAGCACCATCATCCTGCTCGCCCTGCTTGTCCTCGCCGGGCTCTTTTCCCTGCAGAGACATGGAACGCAGGCCGTGGGCACAGTCTTCGGGCCGGTCATGCTGCTCTGGTTCAGCGCCCTTGCCGCGCTGGGACTGGCTTCCATCGGTCAGGCTCCCGGCATTCTGGCCGCCCTGAACCCCTGGTATGCCGTGGACTTCATGATCCGGAACCAGTGGCAGGCGTTTGTCACCATGGGCTCTGTGTTCCTTGCGGTGACCGGCGGCGAGGCACTCTATGCGGACATGGGGCATTTTGGCGCCGGGCCCATCAAGGTGGGCTGGTATAGCTTCGTGCTTCCAGCGCTCGTCCTGAACTATTGCGGGCAGGGGGCATGGATGCTCCACCAGCTCGGGGACCCGCAGTCGGTAACGTTGATTAACGGCCAGGCGGCGCTGAATCAGGACCTGATCGCCAATCTATTCTACCGTAACGTTCCGCATTGGGCGCTCTATCCCATGGTGGGCCTGGCTACCGTTGCCACCGTCATCGCCTCCCAGGCCATCATCTCGGGGGCCTTCTCCCTGACGCGGCAGGCCATCCAGCTGGGCTACTGTCCCCGCCTCTCCATCATCCATACATCCGAGGAGACCATCGGGCAGGTCTATCTGCCGCTTGTGAACGGGCTCATGCTTGTGGGGACCGTTCTTCTGGCGCTTGGGTTCAAGAATTCGGACAGCCTTGCTGGCGCCTACGGCGTGGCGGTCTCGCTTACCATGTTCATCACCACGGTCTTCATGGTTGCCGTCATGCGCGGCATATGGAAATGGAGCTGGGGCGTGGTCGGGCTGATTGCAGTGCCTTTCGTGATCCTTGACCTCGCATTCTTTGGCTCCAACATGCTCAAGATCAAAGAAGGCGGATGGGTCCCCCTTGCTATTTCTGTCGCCTTCATTATCATGATGACCACGTGGCAGCGCGGCCGCGAGCTGCTGTCGCGGAAGATGATGCAGGCCTCCTTGTCCATCGAATCCTTCGTCGAGGATGTTGCCGGCCGGCAGCCGCGCCGCGTGCCGGGCGTGGCCGTGTTCCTGACGGGGAATCCGAACGGCATCCCGCGGACCCTGCTGCACAACTACAAGCATAACAAGATTATCCATGAACAGAATGTCATGCTCACGGTCCGGACCGAAGACATTCCCCGCGTGCCCGACGAGGAGCGTACGCAGGTCAAAGTCTTTCCTGAGGGTTTTTATCAGATCGTCGTTCGCTACGGCTTCAGCGAGTATCCGGACCTGGCGGCCGTGCTGCGCAATCTCAAGGTCGAAGGGCTCGATCTGAACCCGGTGAGAGTCACCTTCTTCCTCGGGCGCGAGACGCTGATCCTGATGCCGAAGAGGAACATGGTGTTCTGGCGCAAGGCGCTCTTCGCCTATCTTTCGCGCAACGCCTGGGACGCCTCCAAGTTCTTCCGGATTCCGCCCAACCGGGTCATCGAAATCGGCATCCAGGTCGAGCTGTAGACCGGATTGAGGACAGGGGTCGCAGACAGGGCAGGCCTGAGCGTGGGAGAGGGGAGGACGCCGTGAACAGTCTTGCGCAGGAAGCCAGAGAGGCGATGCGGCAGCGGCTCTATGCAAGAGCCATCACGTTGTACGACGAGTACCTGGAAGGCCAGCCGGGCGATCTCCGGTCGCTGATGGAAGTTGGAATTTGCCATCTCTTGAACGGCTCAGAAGAAGCCTTCCTCTACATCCACCAGAGCGTCCGGTCGGCAATAGCCCGGAACGGGCCGCTGCCAGACAAGAGCCGTGAGCTGTGGGACTACTACGTATCGCTTGTGGGCAAGGTCACCGCGGCGGCCCTTGTCATCGGCTCCGTCGCTGTCGCCGGGTGTCAGGGAGACGACAAGCCGTCGTTCTCAGGGCACAAATATAGCGGCGGGGTCCAGCTGTCGCCCAGGCCGCCCGCCGGGCCGAAGGCGGCGGAGAGCCAGCCCGTTGCGACGTCGAATGCAGCGGCCGCCTCGGCTGCACCCCCCGGCGTCGTGACGCCGGCCCACGCCAGTTGGTCTCTTTCCGCCCATCGCTACAGCGGCGGCGTGTACATGCCGAAGAAGCAAGTGCAGCCGGAAGGCCGTGAGCCAGGGGGCAAGTAGAGAAAGACTCCCTTCCGTGCGTGCCACACCATGTTCGTTTCCTGCTGATACGATGCGCGTCGAATACGCGCGTGACGGATCCATTCGCTATTTCAGGAGCGACGCGGCGGATCGCGAAGAATACAGCTACCGCCGTCCCTTCATCCTTGAGCTGGAACTCACGCGTCGATGTAACCTTCAGTGCGTTCATTGTTACGCCGATGCGAAAGACCGTCGCTTCGACGATGAGCTGACGCTGGAAGAGATCACACGCGTTCTGGATCAGGCCGTTGCCGTCGGAATTCCAGAAGTGAGTCTCACCGGGGGGGAGGTGCTCCTGCACCGCAACTTCTTCGATGTCATCGATGAAAGCCTCGCGCGACAGCGAAATGTGCGATTTGTCACGAATGCAACCATGCTTGATGACGGCGGCCTTGCGGAGCTGTGCAAACGTCCTGTCAAGCTGATCACGGTCAGCCTGGATGCGATTTCGCCCGGGGTCCACGATGAAATCCGCGGGCCGGACAGCCACGCACGGGCAATGCGAAACGTGCGACGACTGATCGACGCCGGGTTCCGGGTCAGCATCATTACGGCGTTCTCGAGAATGAACGTCGACGAGTTCGACCCGCTGTTGAAGTTTTGCGTGGAGCAGCAGCTCGACTGGCAGGTCCAGATGGTCTCCGCAAAAGGGCGGTGCCGCAAGGATATCACGTTGTCGCCCCGGGAGTACTACGAGCTGGGCGAGAAAGTCTCCCGCGCGTACACAAGCCAGATCCCGATCAACCTCATTCCCATGGATGACATGGCGACGTTCAGCGGGTTCTTTCCGCTCGCCGCCCTGTCCGGCACCTGGCAGGGAATGTGCACGGGCGGGCTGCTTAACCTCTTCATTCGCGCAAATGGAGACGTCACGCCCTGTTCTGCGCTGGCATTTCCCGAGTGCGTGGTGGGCAACGTGCGGGGCGACTCTCTCGTTGACATCTGCAAAGAAGAGCGGTGCAAGACCAACCTCGCATGGCTGAGCGCCGAGTCGAGAACGGGAGCCTGCGCGGCCTGCCGGTTCCTGCGGGAATGCCGCGGCGGATGTCCGGAGATCCTCCTCTCCATGTGCGCCAAGCGGACGGAGAACGAATACTGCTATTACCGTATCGAAGAAGACGACATCCTTGGCAAGGTGCTTCATCATGCGTGATGCGCTCCCATTGCGCCGGGCAGTTGTAGAAATCACGAACGCGTGCAATCTCCGTTGTTCCCATTGCGCCAGCAATTCAGGAGCGTCACGTGACGGCGAAATGTCGTTCGGCGAAATACGCTCGCTGCTCCAGGCGATCAAGCGGCTGGGGGGCGAGGAAATCACCCTGCTCGGGGGAGAGCCTCTCATGCGCCCGGACTGGTTCGCGCTGTGTGAGCTGGTCGGCCATCTGGGCATGCGCCTGATCCTCATCTCCAATGGAACGTTGATGGGTGACGCAGAACGCGATCTGCTGAAGAAGCTCCGGCCGTTCGTGCTGGGCATCAGCATCGATGGTGCCGACGCCGGGTCGTATCGCGCGCGGCGAGGCATCAACGCATGGGAGCAGGTCGTGGCGCTTCTCCATGCACTGCGGGCCGACGGACACGAGAATGTTAACGGCATCACCACGGTCACGCGGTCCAATCTTCTCGAGTTTGACGCATTTGCAGAGCTGTTCGACGGCACGGGCATCACCTGGCAGCTGCAGATTGCGAACAAGGGCGGCGAGCGCTTTGACGAGCGCGAATTCATAACTCGAGAGGAATACTTCTGGCTTGCCGGGAAGATGAGAGACGTGTTTGTGAACCGGCCTTCCCTGCGGCTCAGGCATATGGATGACTTCGGATACTTCCCGATCGACCCGGCGCTCCGGTTCATTCACGAGACATGGAACGGCTGCATTGCGGGAAGGGAGCTCATCGGGGTCAGGAGCAACGGGGACCTTCTCGGCTGTTTGTCCATGGGAGACGAGTTCGTCGAGGCGAACCTGCGGACCACGAATCTTGAGAGCTTCTGGATTGCAGACGAGTCCTTTGAGCGTTTCCGGAACAAGCCGAGCCGGTTGACCGGCCGTTGCAAGGCCTGTCCTTTCTCGAACCGGTGCGCAGCGGGCTGTTCAAGCATCGCGTGGAGCGCGACGGGCGGGCTGGGGTGCAATCCCTACTGCATCCGCAGCCTGGAAGAGGATGGCATACATCTCGCCCTGGACAGGGCGCTGTCTTCGAGCGAAGCTCTGGAGTGCGTCGAGGCCGGGGCCGCGCCTGAGGCGGGTCCCGCAGGAGAACTGGTGGAGGTAGTCGGGATCGAACCGACGACCTTCTGAATGCCATTCAGACGCTCTACCAACTGAGCTATACCCCCACGGCGATCAAAAAAGCTGGCGGTGAATTACCTGCTTGCCGCGGCTTTGTCAATCTCAAGTTCGCATAAAAAAAATACTTCCTCTATTCGTTGCTTTCAGTGTGACCCTCGGGTAACATTCTCGGCTCATTCACTCAGCCGCCGAAGCGAACGACGATTTGCGGGGCGGCTTGCGGGATAGAGATTTGCAGTGAGGACATGGATTCTGTGAACCGGCCGGTCTTAACTAATCTAACCACAGTGTCGACTATGCGTAAAATAACTGGCAGGCGGGGACAAATCGCGGCGGCGCTGGCGTGTGCCATGCTGGCGCTGGCGGCGACGGGCAGCCTCGCGGCAGACCCCGCCGAAGGGGCTTTGGACAAGCTGTACAACGGAAACTCGCTGTACAACATGAAGCTGTTTTCGGCCTCGGCCGACGAGTATCGCAAGTTCCTGGGCGCGTATCCCACGCATGCGAAAGCGGATGAGGCCCGCTACGGGCTGGCTCTTTCGCTGTACGGCTCGGGAAACCTCGGGGAAGCCGAGCCCGTGCTGAAGCAGCTGTTTGCGAGCGGCTCGTTCGGCGACAAACAGCAGCTCCTGGTTCTCATGGGCGAGTGCGTGCTCAAGCTGCGCGGGCCGGCCGAGGCGGAGAAGATATTCTCCGATCCCGCCGCCATGCAGGGCACGAACACCTATTTTCGCAACATGGCGCTCGTGTATTTGTCCGAGAGCCTTTTCCGGCAGAGCAAGTGGAAGGAGACGGCGGAAGCGGCGGATCGTGCGCTGAAGCTTCTTCCCAAGGACGAACTCGGCATGCGCGTCGGGTACCAGGGCGCGTACGCCCGCTATAAGCTCAAGGAGATGGATGCGGCCGCCGCAGGGCTTCAGGCTCTGGGGCCTGCGGTCACCAACACCCCCATGGAGGTGCCGGTGGCGTTCCTCCTTGGCGAGAGCCTGCGCGAGGGCGACAAGCTGGCGCCCGCCGAGGCGGCCTACTTCCATGCTTCCACGAAGGCCAAGGACTCCATGCTGGAGGAGTCGCTGTTCCGGCTCGGGTTTGTCCGCTTCAAGCTGGGCAAGTTTGACGACGCCCTGACCCCCCTGCAGCAATGCCTCGCGAACAGCCCCTCCAACCGCATGCAGGAGGCCAACCTGTACCTCGGGCGCACGCGGCTCGAGCGGAAGGATTACGGCGGGGCCGATGGGCCGCTGCGCATCGTGAGCCTGTCCAACAGCGTTTTTGCGGCCGAGGCCACGCTGTGGCTCTCGCGCAACTTCGCCCGGCAGAACCGCATGGACGAAGCCCTGAAGGTCTTGACGGAGAGCCTGCCGCGGTTCGGCGGCGATCCGCTGCTCGCCGATTTGCTGTTCGACCAGGCGGGTCTCTTCATGGGCCAGCAGAAGTACGCCGAGGCCTCCGGCGCATTCGGCCGTATCGAGGGCGAGCGCCGGTCCTGGTCCCGCCTGGACGACACGCTGCGGCTCCACGCCCTGTGCACGCACCGCACGAAGGACTATGGGACGAGCATCTCTTTATGCAACCAGTTCTTCGCGGCCACCACCAACCACAGCATGGCGTCGGATGTTCTGTTCGTGAAGGCCGAGAGCCAGTATCTGCTGAACCCGGCCGCACCGGACGAAGCGCTGAAGCTGTATAAGGATTTCCTGGCCCAGTTTCCCAAGGCGCCGCGCAACGCGGATGCGGTCGCCCTGCGCGTTGGGCAGATTCTGCACTTCAAAGGGGACTGGAAGGAATCGCTGCAGCACCTGCTCCCTCTTCAGGCTCGCCCTGCCAAGGAAGGTGACGACAAGGTGTTTAGCGATGTTTCGTTCCTGATCGGCGACTGCTATTTCCGGCAGGAGCAGTGGGCCAAGGCGGTGGAGCCGTTTGAGGCGTTTATCAAGAGCGCGCCGCAGGACCGGCCCAACATGGACACGGCGTTTCTGGAGTTGGCGATGTCGCAGATCAAGATTGCCAAGCCGGAATTGGCTATTGCGAGCCTCGAGCAGCTTACCGGGCGCTTTCCCAAGAGCCAGCACCTCGCGCTGGCCCTGTCGGAGCTGGGGCGCCTTTACTACGAAGCCAAGCGGGGCGGCAACGCCCAGCCGACGCTGCTGCGCGTGACGAAGGAGTTCCCGGATACGCCGCAGCGGCCGCACGCCGAGTATTACCTCGGGTGGCTGAACTTGGAAGCGAACCAGGACGGGGCCGCCGAGACGAATTTTCTGCAGGTTGTGCAGCGTGCGCCGCAGGATCCCCTCGCGGCTGACAGCCGGCTGCAGCTTGGCCTGATCACTTTGCGTGCGCAGCGCTTCAATGATGCGTGGGGGCACCTGTCGCATCTTCTTGGCAACTATAAAGACTTCGGCAAGTTGGATGAGGCCACATACTCGGCGGGCGTCGCGCTCGCGCGGCTGAATCAGCACGACCAGGCGATCCTCCAGTTCAAGGCGGTCCTGGATCAGTATCCCAAGTCGGCCATGGCCGACCGCGCGGCCTATGAGCTGGCCTGGTGCCAGCGGCGGGCCAACCGGAATCCGGACGCGGTGAAGGGCTACGAGTACCTCCTGCAGAAGTATCCGCAGAGCACGCTGGCCGAGCGCGCCCGCTTCGAAATGGCAGAGCTGACCTTTGGCGCGGAGAACTACGATGCCGTCGTCAAGCAGCTCAAGGATACGATCTCGGTGGCGACCGACAAGTCCGTGAAGGAAGGCGCCATGTTCCGCCTGGGCTGGACGTACATGAGCAAGAAAGACCCCGAGGCCGCCGCCAAGGCGTTCGAGGCGATGCTGGCCGAGTTTCCGGATTCCGAGCGGGGCGCCACGGCGCGCTACCAGGCCGGCGAGATGCGGGTGAAGCTGAAGGATTACGAGGCGGCTCGCGCCCACTTTGCCGCCGCGCTGGCAGCCAAGAATGCCAAGGAAATCCGCGAGTCCTCCCTGATCCGGCTTGGCGAGATGCAGAACCTGGTCGGGAAGTTCAGCGATGCCGCCGGCACGTACGGGCAGTTTCAGGGCGAGTTCCCCACCAGCAAATGGATCCAGCAGGCCCGCTTTGGCGCGGGGTGGGCCGGCGAGAACCAGAAGCAGTATGACTGGGCCATCGGGGAGTATCGCAAGGTGATCGCCGAGCGGGCGACGGATGAGATTTCGGCGCGTGCCCAGTTCCAGATCGGCGAGTGCCTCTTTGCATTGAAGCGCTTCGACGAGGCGGTGCAGGAGCTTAACAGGGTGGACGTCAATTACAAGATCCCGGCCTGGAGCGGCAAGGCACTTTTCGAGATTGGACGCGCGCAGGAATCGAAGGGCGACAATGAGGCCGCCGTGGTGCAGTACCGTGCGGTGATGGAACGCTTTCCGAAGGAGGAAGTGGGCGCGGCGGCGCGGACCCGCCTGTTTGAATTGCAGGCGGGCGGGGCGGGCAAGGCGCCCAAGACGGGGAAGTAGATAAACAACGGGTCGGAACAGGGCAGATCCCTCTAGCGAGGGATAGACATACAGAAAGGATACGGCGGACTGGATGAAGAAATCACTTTATGCGGCCATCTTGGCCAGCGCATTGTTCGTAACGGTGGGGGCGATGGCGCAGGTGAAGCCGGAGGCGGGTCCCGGCCTGAAGCAGGAAGAGCCGCGTGATACGCTCTTCACATTGATCGTCAAGGGCGGAGTCGTCATGATTCCGCTGGGTCTGTGTTCCATCATCGGCCTGGCCATCGCGGTCGAGCGCATGATCGGCTTGTCGCGCGAGCGGATCATTCCGCCGGGATTCATCGACGGGCTCAAGCAGGCGTTCGGCAAGGGCGACGACGCGAGCGTTGCCGCGAGCATACGCTTCTGTGAGGAGTCGGCCACGCCGGTCGGCCGGGTCTTCGAAGCGGGACTGTTGAGCCTGCCCATGGGGCCCAGCGGCGTGGAGAAAGCCATCGAGGATGCCGGCGGTCGCGAAGTCAACAAGCTCAAGCGCAGCGTCCGCAGCCTTTCGGTGGTGGCTTCGATTTCCCCGCTGCTGGGATTGCTGGGCACGGTGTACGGACTGATCAGCGTCTTTCAGAGCGCCTCCGTCGGCGGCATGGGCAAGGCGGACGTTCTGGCCAAGGGCATTTACGAGGCCCTGGTGACGACGGCCGCGGGTCTTACGATCGCCATTCCGGTGCTGCTCGCCTACCAGTACCTGGCTTCCAAGGTTGATGGCCTGGTGGATGAGATGGACGAGATGGGCATGGTCTTCATGGCTTCCTGCGTGAACGCCCGCGAGACGCAGCGGAAAGGGTAGGAGCCCATGAGAATCAAAGATACACCAGAGCCAGAAGGCGAAATCATCAACATGACTCCGGTCATCGACATGATGTTCATTCTGGTTATCTTCTTTGCGCTGAACTCGGTCTACAAGGAGGAGGAGCGGGATATTCAGGTGAATCTCCCGGCCAACTCGCAGTCCGCCTCCCTGAGCTCCGCACCGAAGGTTATCGTTCTGAACGTGCGCAAGAGCGGCGCCTACGTCATCGGCAACCAGCAGGTCACGCTGGACGAGCTCGGCGACAAGGTGCGCAGTGCGCTCAAGGAGGATTCCGAGCAGAAAGTGCTGGTTCGAGCTGACGATCAGGCGCTCCATGGCTATGTGGCCCAGGCGATCGCGGCGTGCCGGATTGCCGGCGTAAAGGAAGCCAACATCGGCTATAAGCTGCCGGAATAACAGCCTGCGCGCGGGGACCGGATATTATATGACACACTCTGCCCCTCAAAAGCAGTCGGCAACGGCCGGCTCCGTTTCGGGCCTGGCGGCATGGGCCAGGGCGCACCGCGCCCGCCTCATCCCGGGCACGATCGCCGTCGTCCTGATTGGGGTGCTCGCTGCCCTGCTGGCGTACCTGCAGCCGCTCACCTGGCGCTACTATACGGACGGCTCCACGGTGCGGCGTCTTGCGAAGGATGTCGAGCCGCGGCCGGTGCTGTGGGAGGATGGCCGGCTGATGCCGTGCCAGGCCAATCTCCCGGCGGACCTTTCCGAGCCGTTCGTTCTGGCGGACGGAGTTACCATGCTTTTCACCGCGGGGGGCGCGGCGGGCAATGCGAACCTGTTCAGCACCCGCTGGGATGGCAGGGCGTGGTCCGATCCCAAGCCGCTCCAGGCGCTCAACAGCCTGTTCAATGAGCGCGGGCCCGTAGTCAGCCCGGACGGGCAATTCCTGTTCTTCTCGTCCGACCGCCCCGGCGGGCTGGGCGGATACGATATCTGGGTGGCGCGCTGGGACGGCGTCACCTGGGCGTGGCCGGCCAATCTCGGGTTCATGATCAACACGAAGTTCGATGAGTCGGGCCCTGCCGTATCGCCATTCGACGGCCGCCTGTTCTTCGCGTCCAACCGCGCCAAGCAGCGCCTGACGGAAGAGGAGGATCTTCTCCCGGTAAAAGCGCTGCGCGAGAAGTTTAAGAAGGCTGATTCCGACCTGTATGCCGCCGACCAGGTTCCGGCCGATGCGGCGATCAACCGCGAAATCGAACGCATGCAGAGCCAGCTCTACTCGCTGCGCACGGGCGCGCTGAGCGATCCGACAGTGATGAGCAAGCTCGGGGGCAGCGCGGAGACCGAGGCTGCGGTGGAGCGGGCGCTGGCCTATCTGGCCAAAGCCCAGACCACGAACGGAAACTGGACCGTTGGCGGTCACGACTCGGCTGCGACGGGATTCGCGCTGCTGACGTTTCTTGGTCGTGGCATCAAGCCGGGCGACGGGAGCCCTTACGGCACGGTAGTCGCCAACGCGCTGTTCTGGATGATCAACCACGCGCAGCTGAACGGCGATATGCGGGTGGGCGGCAACATGTACGACCAGGGCGTGGCCACGCTGGCCCTCACCGAGGCGTACGGGCTGACCAAGGACGATAAGCTCAAGGAGCCGGTGCAGGCGGCGGTGAACTTCATCGTCGACGCGCAGCATGAGGACGGCGGCTGGCGGTACAACCCTAAGGAGGTAGGCGACCTGTCGGTGTCGAGCTGGCAGATCATGGCCCTTAAGAGCGCCGAGCTGTCCGGCCTGATGATTTCCGAAACGTGCCTGGCGAAGGCGCGGGCGTGGCTGCGCGAGAAGATGGGGCATGGCCCGAACAAGGGCATCTACAGCTACACCGCCGACGACGGCGGCGGGCAGCCTGGCATGCAGGCGGCGGGATTCTTCTGCTCGCAGCTGCTCGGCATTTCGCCGAACACCGTGCGCGCGCGCGACAGCGTGACCTCGCTGACAACCCACGGCTTCGACCCCGCCAAGGCGAGCATCTACTACTGGTACAACGCGGTGCTCGGCTCCTATCAGTATCAGGGCGTGTTCTGGCAGGAGTGGAACAAGCGCCTGATCGAGCATTACCTCCCCGCCCAGCGCCGCGACGGAGAGTTTGCGGGCAGCTGGGACCCCGCCGGCCACGCGATGGGCGAAAGCATGGGCCGCACCATTGTGACGGCTATGTTCACGCTCTCGCTGGAGGTGTACTACCGCTATACGCCTCTTTACGGATTGGGGTTCGACCCGCAGTCGCATACCAACGGGGCTGACGGATGGGACGCAGACCGGATCGCCAAGGTCCCCGTGTATCGCCGCGCGCGGCCCGTGGATGGGCTCAACTCGTCTGCCGAAGAGCGGCGCCCGACCTTCACCCGGCGTGGCGACTTCGTCTATTTCTCGTCGAACCGCGGCGAAGGTCTCGGCGGGCATGATATCTACCGGGCGCGCGTGAATCAGGCAAAAGAGGGCGCGCCGGAGAACCTCGGCCCGGAAATCAACTCCAAGGCGGACGAGATGTCGCCCGCGCTGCGCCTGGCTGGCTTCCAGCTTCTCTACGCCTCGAACCGCGAAGGATCAAAGCCTGGTGCGCCGCGGCTGTACTCCTCAACATCCCGCTACGTGCGGGCCGTGCACGACTACCGCCAGACGCGCGGGATGATGGACCAGCTGCGCATGGCCAGAGGGCGGCTGATCCTGCTGGTTGTCGCTCTTTGCAGCACGCTGCTTTTCGTTCGGAGCCTGCGCCGTTCCATGTCTGAAGCCCGTGTCGGAGCCGAAGCCCTGCTCGATGCGTCGCAGCGCGTGGACGCAAAGACTGCGGCCGGGCGGCGCCGGCGCCGCGCCGGCAATGTCCTGGCCTGGGTCGGGCTCTCGCTCTCCCTGCTCGGTCTCGTCGGCCTGTTGGGGTCGATTGTGCTGGCCTTGCGCAGCTCCGTCTGGTGCCGGTACACGGACGATATTTCCATCGTGAAGCAGGCCGTGGACGTCAAGCCTCGGCCGGTCGTGTGGGACTTCCCTGCGACGCTCGGCCGCCAGTTTACCGGCCTCGTGGATCGCGCGTCCCTCAACCTGACCCCGGACGGCGCCAGCCTCCTGGCATCACAGACCTCCGCCTCGACAGGCAAGGTTGAGGTGATGACCTCCTCGTGGGACGGATATGAGTGGTCCGGCCTGAGCTCGCTCACGAACTTGAATGGCGAGCTGAGCGAGCAGGATGCGGTCATCACCCGCGACGGCAGCCGCATCTTCTTCGCCTCTGACCGGCCGGGCGGGCTGGGCGGCTTGGATATCTGGACGGCCGTTCGCAGCAAGGATCAGTGGGTGTGCGTCACCAACCTCGGGCCCTCCGTCAACTCGGCGGCCAACGAGGTGGCGCCTGCTCCGTCCCCCGACGGCGCGCGCCTGCTGTTCTCTTCCGACCGGACTGCGCGCAAGCAAAAGGACTTCGACATCTTCTCCACGGATCTCACGGCGGTGTCCGCCGAGGTCGCGGTCGCGGAGGGGACGGGCACGGTTGCGTTTGCGTATTCCCTGCTGAAGCCTTCGGTCGCAGTGCCGGTGGACACGCTCAATACCCCGTTCAACGAGTTGAACTGCTCCTACACGGAGCGCGGGGACTGGCTCACTTTCGCGTCGGACCGCAAGCGCGGTCGCGGCGGCTTTGATGCGTATTCTGCCCGCGTGCTGAAACAACTCGTGGGGCGGGGGCTGAACCTTGGCTCAGAGATCAACACGACGGCCGATGAGGAGTCGACCGGCTACGGGATGGATGGATTCCAGCTTGTCTTCAATTCGAGCCGGGGCGCGGAGAGCTCCGGCATGCGCCCGTTCGCGGTGACGGCAACCGAGGTTGTAGGGAAGTGGGATCTGAGCCGCTGGTTCAGCCTCGGCGACCTGCTGCACAGCCTGCGCTGGTGGATCCTGCTGGGCCTGGTGGCGCTTATCGGCATCATCTATATCCTTACCCACTTGAAGGATATTACCAGCCTGCGCGCCAAGTGCATCATGGCCTCCGTCTTGGTTCACCTTATCCTCCTGCTGCTCACGGCGATGTGGGTCATATCGAAAGAGGTGATGGATTCCCGCGCGGCGCGCAAGCAGGAGATGTCGCTTAGCATCGACACCTTGGCCCAGGAGAAGCTCGCGCTGGATGTCCGGGAGGAGGTCGTCGAACTGCCCGATGCCAAGGCCAGCATTGTGGCCGAGCAGGCGGACGAGGCGTTGCCCGTTCCGAACTTCAATCCCGTCCAGCGGGCGGTGCAGACGATTGTGGCGCGCAGCGTGGCCGAGTCCTTTGTTGCGGAATCCGCTCCGTCCGCAGGAACGCCGCAGTCGCGTGAGGCCTCTGAAGCGAAGATGCCGGACATGCCCGACCTCCAGGCGCCGAAGCTGGATGTGGCGCTGAGGGTTGAAAGCCCGATCGTCACCGTAGCCGACGCGAAGGTTGCGGAGGCGTTCAAGCCGCAGGTGAATGTGCCGTCCGTTTCCACGACTCGGGTGGATGTTGTGATGCCCACGGCCAAGCCGGTGCTGGCTGTGGCGGGCGTGTCTGCCGTTGGCCAGACCAATAAGGTTACGGATACGGCGGCGTCCCTGATCCGGGACACGGGCGGGTCAACCCCGGTGGCGTCTACGGGCGGAGATGTGTCGACAGGATTGACTGCGCTGGAGGGGCCTGGCATGAGTGTTTCGGCCCTGCTGGCGGGCGGCACAGGCAACAGGATCGCAATGGATTTCCCGGGCAAACTCGACGTTCCGGGCGGCGGCGGCAAGCAGATCTCGCCGTATAAGCTGCGCCAGGAAGCAAAGGAGAATCCCTCCTATCTTGAAGGCCTGGGCGGGAGCGATGCAACGCAGGGGGCGGTGGGCAAGGCGCTGGACTGGTTTGCGCGGCATCAGGAGCCGGACGGGCGTTGGGCGATTGCGAAGTACGGCGGACAGGCGGGCCACGACGTCGCGGCTACGGGCCTGGCCTTGCTTTGCTATCTGGGCTGGGGCGTCAAGCACAACGAGGCGGGGATGTACCAGGCTCCGGCCGCCAAGGCGGTGGCGTGGCTTGTTTCCCAGGTCCAGACCAACGGAAGCGTCATAGGCGTGACGGGCATCGACATGTACGATCAGGGCATTGCCGCCATTGCGCTCACGGAAGCCTATGCGATGACGAAGGACAAGGCTCTTGAGGCCACGGTCAGCAACATGGTGCAGTTTATCGTCAACGCGCAGCACATGGAGGGCGGCGGCTGGCGCTACCAGCCCGGGCAGCCGGGCGACACGTCGGTCTTCGGGTGGCAGTGCATGGCAGTGATGAGCGCGAAGATGTCCGGCCTCGACGTGCCGACCAACACGCTTGCACTGGCCGACAAGTGGCTCACCAGTGTGGGCGGTGGCGAACGCGGCGGCTTCTATGGGTATGCCGATAAAAACCCCAGCCAGGGCATGGCCGCAGAAGGCATGTTCTGCCGCCAGATTCTTGGCGCGCTGCCGGATGAGCCGCGCATGATGGAGTCCGCTGGCTACCTGACGACGCGGCTGCCGGATGCGGCTACGGTGGATTTATACTACTGGTATTACGCGACGCTTGCCCTGTACCAGCACCGCGGAGAGGCATGGGAACTGTGGAACGCACGCCTCAAGACCGTGCTTCCTCCCCTGCAGGCGAAGACAGGCGATGAGGACGGCAGCTGGGCCCCGGCGGGGCCGCAGGGCGACCGCATGGGCCGCGTCGTAGCCACCGCGCTCTCGACGCTGTCTCTTGAGGTGTACTACCGCTACCTGCCTTTTGCCCACACAAAGGGCGTCGCAGTGCAGGCGGCTCAGGGTGCAGCGGCGAAGAAAAAGACCAAGGCCCCATGACGCGCTGAGGCGCCGCAGAGACGGAAAGACAATGAAGATGACTCTCCTTCCTGGTAGAAGGCAACTGGCCGCAATCCTTGTCGGGTCCGCGCTGCTCTTTGCGGCGGCGGCCAGGTGTCAGGAGGCGGACGCGCGCGCCACGCCCTCGGGCAAGAAGACGGAGGCCGCCTTCGAAATGCGGAAGATGATCGCGACCGGCTGGCCCGTGCTTAGCGTGCTGCTGATCATGTCGATCGTGTCGATCGCCATCGGCGTGGAGCGCTATGTTGTGATCCGGCATTCCGAGCGCGAATCGGCCTCGCTCTTCCCCGTGGTCATGGACGCGGTGAACAGCGGCAGGGGACGGGAGGAAGTGCTCGCAAAATGCGACGCGTCGAATTCCATCGCAGGAATCGTGGCGCGGACGCTCCGCGAGGCGGATGACCGTGAATCGATGTCGCGCGTCGCTCAGCGTTTGATCCAGTCCAAGATCAAGGAACTGGAAACCAGAATCTCGGCCCTCGGTACGATCGCCAGCACGGCGCCCTTTGTGGGCCTCCTGGGAACCGTGGTCGGCATCATCAAGGCCTTCCAGAGCATCGCCACTCAAAAGGGCGGCGGTCCGGAAGTCGTGGCAAGCGGCGTCGCGGAGGCGCTGATCACCACGGCGTTCGGCCTCTTCGTGGCCATCCCGGCGGTGGTGATCTACAACCAGTTCGGCCAGAGAATCGGGCGCCTTGCGACGGAGATTGACATCAACACGTCTGAGCTCATCGAAAAGCTGAGCCGGAAGTAGAGTCGTTACGCGCCAAGGTGAGCGGGCTCCCGCGTTTTCGGCTTTGATGATCAGGTCCTGAGGCGATGCGGGGCGGGAGCACGGCTACCGTCCGAAGAACTCCTTGGCCGACTGGTACCAGCGGGCGTCGTCCAGCCGCTCCATGGCTCCAATGCACAGCGACTCTTGCGAAACGTCCCCTGCGGCACTTGTCTTTGCCAGCACGGCGAAACGCCCGATGTCCTCCTGGAAGAGTGTCACGGCCGACTTGCCAATGCTAAGCGACGGAATCTCGACCTCAAGGCTCTCCGCATCGATTACGCAGATCCAGTGGTCGTGGTAGGGCGTGAGATCCAATCCTTCCTTTTTCTCGCTCAGCGACTGGTTCACCTTCACCACCTGGCCGCTCAAGGGAGCATGAAACTGGGCCCTGCGGCCGTCCTGTCTCACCGCGAACAGGGGCTGGCCGGCCCGGACGATCATCCCCACGCTGGGGAACTCAATGCCGTCCACCCGCCCGATGAGCTTCTTCGCGAAATCATCCAGCCCCACCTTGGCCGATCCGTCCTGCGAGAGGCTCGCCCAGCAGTGCCCGGATGAGATCCACACGCCTCCCGGTATTGAGAACTCGCCCGTGCGGACGGCGCCTTCCGCCACGTGCGTGATATTTACCTTCGGTTTCAGCTGCTTCTCGATCCGGTCGACCCGCTTGATCAAGGTTTTCTTCATGAACGC
>CAYRKB010000018.1:0-42432 GCA_964424705.1 uncultured Victivallales bacterium | reverse complement strand
CCGCTCAATGCCATCTTCCGACGGAGGTTGGCGTGACAAAAGGAAAGATCATGGCGGGCGCCCGCCGCCACGGGAGCCCGCGCAGGAATTGCGACCTTGAATTGTGCCTGCGGCCTGCTATGTTTCAACGCAGATATGAAGGATGGCAAAGACACGGTCCGAATTTTGCTGCTGTCCAGCTCCGATGCTTCGCTGGCGGCCATCGCGTGGGGCTTTGTTCGGCTCAGGCGTAAAGACGGCGTAGAATGCGTGCTCGCGGGAATGGCTGACAGGACGGTCCAGCCTGACGCCGCCAGAGTCATGGCCGAAGTCGGCATCGATATTTCTTCGGCCGCAACGTGTACGCTCGGAGCCGCGCCATCCTATGAGTCGGATATCGTCCTGTGCCTTTCGGGGGACCCGCAGCAACCCGACCCGCTGCTCTCCGGCCATCCGCTCACGGTAAGCTGGAACGTGCCCGATCCGGTCGGGGTGCGGGGCGATCCCGAAACGGTTCTCAGGGCGTTCCGGCGCGCGCGGGATGAACTCCGGCGCCTCGTCGACGATTTCTTCGAGCGCGGCTATTTCAGCGCTCTCGCGACAACGCTGAACTGCTCAAACGTCATGCTCGCGAACATCTCCGACGGCATCATCGCCCACGACCTGAAGCGACGCGTCTTCTTCTTCAACAAGGCCGCGGAACGGATTACGGGGTACGGCCGCGACGACGTTCTTAACCGCGACTGCCACGACGTCTTCCCCGGCAACCTGTGCGGAGGAAAATGCCGGTTCTGCGACGGCACTCCGCTGCCTGATTTCGAGTCGGAAGATAAACGGCTCGAGTTGACGCGCAAGAATGGCGAGCGCCGCATGGTGGACATGACGACGCGTTTGATGTTTGATCCACAGACCCGCCAGCGCATCGGCGTGATCACGTGCTTCCGGGATCTCACGCACGAACACAATCTGGCCCGCCGCCTGGGCAAGATCGAACAGTTCTCGGGAATTATCGGCCGGGATCCGAAGATGCTGGAAGTTTTCGATCTGATCCGGGAACTGGCGAACAGCGATGTTCCCGTCATGATCCATGGCGAAAGCGGAACAGGGAAGGAACTCGTGGCAGCGGCCATTCATAACGAAGGCCCGCGCGCCGGCAAGCTCTTCATTCCCGTGAATTGCGGCGCCCTGCCCGAGGCGCTGCTGGAAAGCGAACTGTTCGGGCACGTGCGCGGCGCTTTCACGGGTGCGATTCGGGACAAGAAAGGCCGCTTCGAACTGGCAGATGGCGGCACGATTCTTCTCGACGAAATCGGCGATATTTCGCTCGCAATGCAAGTGAAGCTGCTGCGCGTCCTGCAGGAAGGTCGGTTCGAACGCGTCGGCAGCGAATCCACGATCCAGGTTGATGTCAGGGTGATCAGCGCCACGAACAAGCTAATTGACGAGGAGCTCGCAACCCGCAGGTTTCGGGAGGATCTGTTCTACCGCCTGAGCGTAGTGCCAATCCATCTTCCGCCGCTCCGCGAACGTCGCATGGACATCCCGCTGCTAGTAAACCATATCCTGCTGAGCATCGCGGAAGACCACAAGCAAGGCAGCTTGACCGTCTCGCCGGAAGCGATGGAGGTGTTAATCTCCCACGACTGGCCTGGCAACGTGCGCGAACTGCAGAACTGGCTCCAGTTCTCCCTCGTGAAATGCAAAGAGGGCGTCATCCTGCCGTCCCATCTTCCGCCTCACGCAAAGCCCGTCGGCAAGACCCCGCCTGAGCCCCATCTCATGCCGCGCCACAAGCTGGATGCGGAAGCCCTGCGCGAGGCCCTGCGGGCAACCGGTGGCAATAAGCGAGAGGCGGCCAAACGCCTGGGCGTGTCGCGCGCCACGCTGTACCGCTTCATCGAGGGGACGTCCTCAGCAGGCTGAGGCGAGGGGCAGCCGGCATCAGGCAGGGCGGACGAACACCAGAATGCCCTTGCGCACCATCATCACGCCGACGGCCGCCAGAATCAAGTAGGCCACCTTGGCGATGGTTCGCACACCCGCCTTGCCCATCAGCCTGAAGATGCCTTTTGCAAAGGAGAAGATCACGCCCGCCAGCAGCGTGTTCGCAACAAGCGCCAGCGCCGTCACCGCGAAGTGATGCTGGGGCAAAAGGAGAATGCTCGTGGTCAACACGGCGGGCCCGGTAATCAAAGGCACCCCCAGCGGCACGGCGCCCAGGCTCTCCGCATCCCTGTGCCTGTGCCGTTCTTCAAGCCCAAGCAGGTTCACCATGGAGATCGCGAAGAGGAGCGTGCCTCCGGCAATCATGAAGTCCTCAACCGATATGCCCAGAAACCGAAGCAGTGATGGTCCCGCCGCCAGGAAAGCAAGCGCCACGAGCGTGGCGGTGAGAACGGACTGGATGATGACTTTCCGGACCTGTTGCCCGTCCATTTCTCCGGTCAGCGAGATGAACAGCGGCAGCACGCCAATCGCATCCACCGCCACGAACAACGGCACAAAGCAGAGCCAGAAACTCATGACACGCCTCCGGAGCATGCGGCGCCATACCTGTGCGACACATCGGTGATAACATAGGACTCCGCATGAAGGATGGCAAGGACGGCAAATACTCACGTCGCTCGCAGAAACTGGACTTTGCCCGTAAACCGGTCATACTTGACGATCGGAAATACAGAACAAGGACAGGGCGTATGACACAGCACACAAACCGGATGGCGGACGAACTGAGCCCGTACCTTCTACAGCACGCCCACAACCCGGTTCTGTGGCTACCGTGGGGGGACGAGGCGTTCGACCGGGCGCGACGCGAGAACAAGCCCTTGTTTCTCTCCATCGGGTATGCCGCCTGCCACTGGTGCCACGTCATGGCACATGAATCCTTCGAGAACGTGGAGACGGCCGAGTTCCTTAATGCGCACTTCATCCCGGTCAAGGTGGACCGCGAAGAACGTCCCGATGTGGACGAAGTCTACATGACTGCCGTCCAAATGCTGACAGGCAGCGGCGGATGGCCGCTCTCCGTGTTCCTCACGCCCGGCCGCGAGCCTTTTTTTGGAGGCACATACTTTCCGCCGGACGATCGCCCCGGCATGCCCTCGTTTCGAAATGTCCTGCGCGAAGTGGCACGCGCCTGGGAAAGTCGGCCCGCCGAGGTGGCGGCAAGCGCCCGCTCCATCACAGAAGTTCTCAGGCACACGCTGCACGGCGCCCCACCCGCAGGCGCAGAAACAGACGCATCGGCGACTCAGCTGGCACGCAAAGCGATGGCGCGCCTTCAAAACGCGTTCGATTCCGAATGGGGCGGATTCGGCGGCGCGCCCAAATTTCCTCCCTGCGGCTCGCTCTTGCTGCTGCTCCGCTCCGGGCTGTGCTTCGGCAATAAAGAAGCCCGCCGCATGGTAGAGCTGACGCTCGACAAGATGGCATCTGGCGGGCTGCACGATCCCGTCGGGGGCGGCTTCCACAGGTACGCGGTGGACCGGGCATGGAACGTGCCGCACTTCGAAAAGATGCTGTACGACAACGCGCTCCTCGGCCGCGTCTACATCGAGGCTTTCCAGGCAACGGGACGCCAGCGCTACAAGGAGATCGCGCTCGATACATTGGACTTTGTCAGCCGGGATATGACGGACGCGTCCGGCGCGTTTCACGCTTCGCTGGACGCCGACAGCGAAGGCGGGGAAGGCCGGTTCTACCTGTGGACGCGCGATGAGATGAAGCAGATCCTGGGCGACGAGCGGTCCGCGCGCGCATGGGAATGTTTCGGTATCACGCCGGAGCCGAATTTTGAGGGGAGCAACATCCTGCGGGCATCCGAGGCACATTCCCCCTGGCTCCTGGGCGTGCGCGCGGACCTTCTCGCCGCGCGGCAGCGGCGCCCGCGCCCGCCCAAGGACGACAAGATCGTCACGGCGTGGAACGGCCTCATGATTTCATGCTTCGCGCACGCCCACCAGGCCACGGGGCGCGAGGCTGACCGCAAAGCCGCCTGCGCGGCGGCGGAGTTCTTTAGAGACCGGTTCCTGCGCGAAGGCCGCCTGATGCACATCTATCGCAACGGCACAGGCAAGGTCGACGGATTCCTGGACGATTACGCCTGCCTGGCTGCGGCGGCCCTGGACGTCTATGAATCTTCGTTCGAGACTCGATGGCTCGAGTTCGCCTCCGGGCTGTTGGACCAGATGCTCATCCGGTTCAGCGCCACAGCGGGGGGAAAGCTGCAGTTTGCGTCATCCCAGCACAACGAGCTGCCCGCCGCCGCGCGAAGTTTCACGGACAGCGCGACGCCATCCCCCTTCGCAGCAGCAACGGCCGCCCTGCTGCGCGCGTCAATCTTGCTCGACCGACCGGCATACGCCGCGGCCGCGGCCGCGCTCCTCCGCGAGGCCTTGCCGCTCATGGCGGAGCATACCGCCGCGTATGCCCACATGCTGTGCGCGGCGCTCATGCCGGAGCTTCGCATGGAAGCCGTCCTGGTCGGGCCCGCCGGTTCCTCTCAAACCCAGGCCCTTCTCCAGGCACTTCGCTCCAAATACATGCCCAACAAAGTCACGGCATATCTGGATCCCTCCGCCAGCAATGCGGAGGCGCTGCAGTCGCTGATCCCGCTGCTGCGCGGAAAGACCGCGGCGAGTGGCCGCAGCACGCTGTACCTGTGCAGAAACGGAGTCTGCAAGAAACCGATGACCGACGCAGGGGAACTTGCTACGCTGCTTGGCAGCGCTGGACCGACGAAAATGGAGGCATAGCTTGAATGCAACGCTGAGGGACGGGATCGATTGGGTGGGTTATGTGGACTGGTCGGTGCGCAACTTTCACGGGTATCGGACGGAGCAGGGCACGACCTACAACGCCTACCTGATCCGGGACGAAAAGAGCGCGATCATCGACACGGTGAAAGCGCCCTACGGAAGCATGCTGCTCGCCAACGTGACAAAGCTTGCCGACCTGAAGGCCATCAGCTACCTGATCTGCAACCATGCCGAGCCGGATCACTCCGGAAGCCTTGCTCAGTTGGTCGAGGCCTGCCCGCAGGCCACCATTGTTTGCGATGCGCGCTGCCGCGAAACGCTGGCCAAACATTACGCCACGTCAGGATGGAAATTCCATGTTGTTGCCACCGGCGACTCCCTTTCCCTTGGAAAACGCTCCCTCCAGTTCATTGAAACGCCCATGGTGCATTGGCCGGAGTCCATGGCCACCTATTGCCCCGAGGAGAAGCTGCTCTTCTCCATGGATGGCTTCGGCCAGCACTATGCCACCGCATTCCGTTTTGACGATGAAGTCCCGCAGGATGTCCTCATGGCAGAGGCCAAGACGTATTTTGCCAACATCCTGATGCTCTACAGCGGGCCGATACAGCGGGCGCTGGACCAGATCGCATCATTGCCGTGCGAGATCATCGCCCCGAGCCATGGGGTCATATGGCGCAAGAATATCTCGGGAATTGTGGAGGCGTACAAGGAATGGAACGCGCAAAAGCCGTCCCGCAAAGTGCTGGTCGTCTACGACAGCATGTGGAAGAGCACCGAGCGAATGGCTCAGGCCATCCACGCCGGCGCCGAGGAATTCCACGTTGATGCCCGCCTGATGCACTTGCAGTCCATCAACATCACGCAACTCGCCACCGAAGTGCTGGACGCCGCCTGCATCGCCGTAGGGTCCCCCACCCTCAACATGGTAATCATGCCCGAAGTGGCGGGCGCGCTCACCTACTTGCAGGGGCTCAAGCCCACCGGAAAGGCGGGCTTTGCCTTCGGCTCTTACGGATGGGGCAAGGGCGGAGCGCAGGATGTGGACGCGTACCTGAAGAAGATGAAGTTCCAGATCCTGCGCGAGCCGCTGCAGGTGCAGTTTGTGCCTGATGCGGCTGTGCTGGAAGAGTGTCGCGAAGCGGGCCGCATGCTGGCGCGCAAGGCGATCGAAACGTGCGGCGGCGCCGCGTGACAGGCCGCGTGACAGGTGCATATTGCCCTTGGACGAATCGGCCATGAAGGTGTAAACTGGCCGCGGTGAGAGGGACCGGCTGATAAGGAAATCACGTGAGGGAAGAAAACAAGACAAGGAGCAAAGCAATGATCAGCAAGAAGATGACCAAGGATCTAACCCAGCAGATCAACACGGAGCTGTATTCCGCGTACCTTTACTTCTCCATGGCCTCGTACGCGACCTCCGTCGGGTTGCGCGGGACGGCGCACTGGATGTTCACCCAGGCGCAGGAGGAGACGGCGCATGCGCTCAAGCAAAGCCAGTACCTGCAAAGCCAGGGAGAGCACGTGGTGCTGGCGGCAATTGAACAGCCGCCGGCTACTTTCGCGTCAGCTCTCGACATGTTTGAGCAGGTTGTGAAGCACGAGAAGAAGGTTACGGCAGCGATCAATGCCCTGACCAAGCTCTCCATAGAGGAGAACGATTACGCCACGCAGATCGTCCTCCAGTGGTTCGTCAGCGAACAGGTCGAGGAGGAAGCGCACGCCATTGAGATTGTGGGCCGGCTCAAGATGATTGGCGCAAGCACAGGTGCGTTGCTCTACATCGACAAAGAGCTGGGCAAGCGCACCTTCACGCTGCCGGACGGCGTGAAACTGGGATAGGATGACTCCGACGGGTGCCGAAGACGCCGGAAACGGCGTTTTCGGCATCTCTATCATGAGGGTCCGACATGCGCAGCCTTATCGCGTTGTTCATCTCGCTGTTGCTTGGGATATCATCTCTTGCAGAAGAGCGGTTCACTGTCTCAGGCGAGCTGAAAGTCACTTCGCCGCACCCCGCCGAGCTGTCTCTTGCTTTTGGCGTGCCGGCCGCCCATCACCTATACGCAGACAAGATTCTTGTCCGCGCGGATTCCGTACAGCTCAGCCCGAAGACAATCCCGCCCGCCAAGCGAAAATACGATGCCACGCTGGAGGCGGAAACCGCTGTCTACGATGAAGACTTCACCCAGGTCTACAGCGTAACCGGCGCGCTCCCGTCCCCGCTTTCCGTCACGGTGGAATTTCAGGGCTGCAGCGAGAGCATCTGCTTCATGCCGGAAACCAGAACGCTTTCCCTTGTGGCGGGCGCCGCCGCTGTCACTCCCCTGGAACAAGCGCCCCATCCGAAACCCGAGGCCGCCGGGGAAACGACTCGCACCCCGGCGATCCAAGGCCGCGCGAGCGGATATCTTCCGCCCGCCGAATTCCTTGCCTTCCTGGACGCCGCGGCACAGGGCGTTCCCATGGAAAGAGACCGCCTGGCGCAGACGCTCGAGACGAGGGGCCTCTGGCTGACGCTGATCCTCATCCTCCTGGGCGGCCTCGCGCTCAACCTGACGCCCTGCGTGCTCCCGATGATCCCGATCAACATCGCAATTATCGGAGCCGGGGCGCAGTCGGGATCGAGGGGGCGCGGCTTTGCGCTGGGAACCGCCTATGGGTTCGGGATCGCGCTGGTATACGGCGTCCTGGGCTTGTTCGTGGTGCTGACCGGCGCAAAGTTCGGGACGCTGAACGCGTCACCGTGGTTCAATCTTGGAATCGCCGTGCTGTTCGCCGCGCTCTCGCTGGGGATGTTCGACATCATCACCATCGACTTTTCACGCTTTCAGAGCCTGTCCGCCGGCGAGTCGCCACGCAAGGGCGGTTTCGGCCTGGCCCTCTTCATGGGCGGAATCGCGGCGCTGCTGGCGGGGGCGTGCGTAGCGCCTGTTGTGATCTCTGTCTTGATTCTGGCTGCCGACCTCTATGCCCGACAGAACCCGGCGGGCCTTCTGCTTCCATTCTTCCTCGGGCTCGGAATGGCCCTGCCGTGGCCTTTCGCGGGCGCGGGACTGTCTTTCCTGCCCAAGCCCGGCCGCTGGATGAACAGGGTGAAGTATGTGTTTGGTCTTCTGATTCTGATCTTTGCCGGCTGGTACGCCTACCTGGGCGTCTCGCTGCTGCGGGACAGGGCGCCCTCGGCAGCGGGGGAATTGGCGGCGGCACAATCAGAGAACGCCCAGCACGGCGGATGGTTCCTTTCGATGGAGCAGGGCCTTGCGGAGGCGCGGCGCACCGGGAAGCCCGTGCTGATTGATTTCTGGGCCACCTGGTGCAAGAACTGCCTGAAAATGGAAAAGACCACGTTCAAAGACCCGGCCGTCGCGGAGAAACTCAAGTCCTTTGTCCCGGTGAAATTCCAGGCTGAAGACATGCGAGCACCCGGCGTTAAGCTCGTGCTTGATCAATACGGCGTGCTGGGGCTTCCCACGTACGTTGTCTTGCGCGTGCCGCCCGAGTCCTCCGCACCAGCCGAGCCATGAGCTCTTCCAGCGAAAACCTGAGCCTTGTGATCATCGGCGCATCAGGCGACCTCGCGCGAAAGAAAATCTACCCGGCATTGTTCGCCTTGTATTGCCAGGGGTTCCTGCCAGCGCGATGCCGGATCTTCGGCTTTGCGCGCAGCTGCCTCAGCACGGATGAATTCCGCGCACGAATTCGTGAGCACCTGACGTGTCGCTATGTCCCCGGCGAATCGTGCGAAGAGAAGATGGATCATTTTCTCGCCCAGTGTCTCTACGTATGCGGCGAATATGACTCCACCGACGCCTTTCTCGACCTCTACACTCATCTGCGGGAGCACGAAGGCGACGGCCCCGTCAACCGCCTGTTCTACCTTGCGATCCCCCCGTCGATCTTCTCGGCCGTAGCGAGATCGATTGGCTCGTCCGGCATGGTGAACTGCGATGAGCCCCCCCCCTGGTCGCGCGTCGTCCTGGAGAAGCCGTTCGGGCGGGATCGCGTCAGTTCCGACCAGATGACGCAGGAGATTCTCAAGGTGTTTTCCGAACCGCAGGTCTACCGGATCGACCACTACCTCGGCAGAGAGGTGATTCAGAAGCTCATGGTCCTGCGCTTTGCAAACCGTATCTTCGAGCCGCTCTGGAGCCGCCGCCACATCCGGGACGTGCAAATCGACTGGAAGGAAGACATCGGAACGGAAGGACGCGGCGGCTATTTCGACGCGTATGGCATCTTGCGCGATGTGGTGCAAAACCATCTGCTGCAGATTCTCTCGCTCGTGGCGATGGAGCCTCCGGCACGTTTTGACGCGCCCCACATCCGTCAGGAGAAGGTGCGCCTGCTGCGCAGCATCCCCCCGCCCCTCCTGGCTACGGCCGTGCTGGGGCAATACGTTTCCACCGAGCGCGGCGGAATCCATCTCCCGGGCTATCGCGACGATCCCACCGTGGCCGCCCATTCGACAACCCCCACCTACGCAGCCGTGGCGCTGGAGGTGCGCAATGAACGCTGGCACGGCGTGCCTTTTGTCATTCGCGCCGGAAAGGCGCTCGACGGGCGGATGACCGAAATACGCATACGTTTCCGGCAGCTTCCGGAAAACATCTTTGCGGGCCTTGGCTTCCGCCCGGACGCGAATGAGCTTGTGATCCGCATTCAACCGGATGAATCTATCTACCTGCAGATCGTGAGCAAGATACCCGGACTGAAGATGTCGCTTGAAACGCGGCGCCTGGATTTGCGATATAAAGCTGCATTTACCGAGATCATCCCGGACGCTTATGAGAGTTTGCTGCTGGAAGTTATGCGGGGGGAGCGCAGCCTTTTCATCGGCAATGAGGAATTGGAGGCTGCGTGGGACGTCTTCACCCCTCTTCTGCATGAAATCGAAGATTCCAGGGTGAAACCGGAGCCTTACGCGTTCGGCAGCAGCGGGCCCATATCTGCAAGATTGTGGGAAGAGGGTATCTTGGAGAAACGCGCAGAAACGTTGGATGCATAGACAAGGGAGGAGAATGACAGTATGAGTGAGAACAAATGCAAGGGCGATCACAAGGGACACCTCTGCGTGCTCGTCGGCCAGAAGAAGTTCAACGAAGTGAAGGAGCTCGTTCAAGATCCGAAGTTCATGTGCTTCAACTGCGGCCGCGTCGCGGATTCGAAGAGCAACCTGTGCAACCCGATGCCTCTGAAAGACTGACCTGCGCGCAAAGCGGCGATCGCCGTGCGCCCCTTCCCTCCAGTGCAAGACAGGCTGCGAGGGAAGCCGGGGGCAGCGGAGAAGACGCGTTGAGGCGCAGCTGGGCGAGACGACTGGGTCTCGGATGTGCGCTTGCCGCTGGCCTGTGGATTGCCGCCGGCGCCCGCGCGGCAGATGAAACGAATGGCATCCCTGTGGCGCCGGCGCCGGCTTTGCCGCCGGCGGCAACCAACCTCTGGTTTCCCGTCGGCGAGGGGCTCGTGTACCGGGTCTACTGGGGCGTTCTCCCCGTCGGCAAGGCGCGCATTCAAAGCTCTTGGGTGCAGGAGGGCACGCAGACTCTATTCTCCTTGCGCTACCGGGCCCGAAGCAACCGCGTGCTGGCAGTGATCTACCCGATTGACGACCGCGCCGAACTCCTGGTAGACCCGGCGACGTTCCTGCCGCTGCGCTACTCGCTGAATATCAGCGAGGGCCGGCACCGCAGCCTCGAGGTCACGACCTTTGACCATCAAGCGCTGGTCGGCACCTGGGAATCCGTTTGGAAGAAGCAGCGGAAGACCTTCCGGCTTGAATCCGATACGCGTGACTTTGTGACTTTCCTCTACCACTCGCGCCAGAGCCAGCTTGCTCCCGGCGAGAAGCACCAGTACCGCGTCATGGCCGATGACAAGATCTACGACCTCTGGCTGGAAGGGCTGAAGAAAGAGACTGTGCGATTACACGGTTTCGGCAAGGTGGCTGCACTCAAAATGAAGCCTACCGCCGCATTCAACGGTTTGTTCGTACGCAAAGGCGAGATGGTCGGGTGGGTCTCAACGGATCCCAGGCACATCCTCCTGAAACTGGAGGCCGATCTTCCCTTCGCCAACATCCACGCCTTTCTGACCGAGGTACACGGGCCGGGCGACGATTTCTGGACCCAGACGACGCAGCGGCTCATCGATGCCGGGGATATCGAAAGGGATGACGCCGCGGTCGAGAAATCCCTTAGCGACATGGACCTGCTTGCCACCCCCGAGAAGCCGGAAAGCTGACTCGCGACGGCAACGTTCAACGCGCTATGCGCCTGGACATCGTTGACAATGCCCCGGCCGTTGCAGCGGATTCACTGCTCAATTCCCCAGATGCGAGACATCTCGCGCGTGATGCTGGCGGTCTCGGAGGACTTGAGACTATTCTTTGCATTCCCGGCGGCCGCAGCCGCAACGCCCCGGATCCCGCGCTGCGGAATGGAGAAGAAGCCGGCCGGCGGCATCGATTCCGCGCCCTGGCGCCGCACTGCGGAGAGGATCTCTCTGTCGTCTGTCACGACCGTGCAATCTGCGGGATGCCCGGCGTCGCGCACAAGATCCCTTATGAGTCCGTCAGCGCCGTGACGGTCCCGGGAAAACACAACTTTCACGCCCGGCTGCGTCCCCGCCGGCGCAAGAACGGACGGATCGCCGTCGAACACAACGATAAACTCCTTGATGCCGCCGTGCCGCAGCCGCCACGCCCGGCATTGAGCCAGAAGGGTCGCCCGGGCGCGCTCCAAGCCTGAACCCAGCAACTCGCGCAGAGCCGGCACCTGATGAATCACGTTGTAGCCGTCAATGATCAGGATCTTCTTCGCATGCGTGGCGGATTGCACGAAGGACGTACCTCGCAGCTCTTGCGGCCCGTCCGCGTTCAGGGAACGCCGGGCGCAAAGAAAGCGTGATAGAGCGATTGCACGGCCCACTGGCGGTCGGCTGACTTGACTCCAAACATCATGCTGATTTCGGAGGAGCCCTGGTTGATCATCTCAATGTTCACTTTTGCGGCTGCAAGAGCGCCCGTGGCGCGCGCCGCCATACCGGGGGTGTGGCGCATTCCCTCCCCCACAATCATGATGAGCGCCAGTCCACGCTCAACCTCGACGTCGTCTGTCGCCAGCTCGCCGCGGATCCGGGCGAGCACGCGCTTTTCCGTCGCCCCATCGAAGTCTTTCTCACGTAGAATGATGCACATGCTATCAATGCCGGAAGGCGCGTGCTCGTAGGACAGCCCCTCCTCCTCACAGATCTGCAGCAGGCGGCGTCCGAAACCGATCTCGCGGTTCATCAGGTATTTTCCAACATAGATCGTGCAGAAGCCTGCGTCGCTGGCAATCCCGACCACGCTTCCATGCGTGGGGTTGCGCTCGGGCACGATGCGTGTTCCGGACGCAGCAGGGCGATTCGTGTTGCGAATCCAAATGGGAATCCCAGCCCGAACGACGGGCACAATGGCCTCATCATGAAGCACCGTGAAGCCCGCATATGAAAGCTCACGCATTTCGCGGTACGTGAGCTCAGCAATGGGCGCCGCATCGGGCACAAGCCGGGGATCGACGGCGAACACGGAATCGACGTCCGTGAAATTTTCATAGATCTCGGCCCCCACAGCCGCCGCGAGAATTGAGCCGGTGATATCGGACCCGCCGCGCGGGAAGGTAACAACGGATCCGCCGCGGCTGTAGCCGAAAAACCCGGGGAAGACGACGAGCCCTGAAGCCTGCCCGAGCCTCGCAAGATTCTCGTACGACTCCGGCAGGAGCTGCGCATTGCCATATTCATCGGTCAACAGCAGCCCCGCATCCCGCGGGTTCACATACTGAGCATCCTTGCCGCGCATGCGAATCGTGGCGGCCACGAGGCGCGCGGCATTGTCTTCGCCGCCGGCCTTCAGGCAATCAAGAAACTGCGCGCGGTGCGTTGCGTCACTGTGCAGCCGGGAGAGAAAGTCGCTCCGGATCTCCTCCACTACAGACGCCGGAAGCCCCAGTTCGTCCGAGATCGAGGCGTAGCGCGCAATAACGCGGGCCATCTCCTCCTCGCCGGAATGCCCGGCCATGCGGGCCTCGGCGGCAGCGATTAGCATATCCGTGACTTTGACATCTCCGGACGATCTCTTTCCAGGCGCCGACACCACGACAATGCGCCGATCTGCATCGGAGAGCATGATGTCACACACCTTGTTGATTTGAGCCGCGTCCGCCAACGATGTGCCGCCAAACTTACAGACTTTCATCTATTCCTCAATTCTGATCCGGACGGCCGGACGCCCGACGACGTCCGTCATTTCGTCAATCTCCTGCAGAGCGCTGCAGACCTCCCTCTCACGCGCCTGATGGGTCACAATCACCACCGGCACTTGCTCTCCGCCGATCTCCTTCTGCAGCACCGAAGCAATGCTGATATCGTGTTTCCCGAGCACTGCGGCAATGCGCGCGAAAACGCACGGCTTGTCGAGCAAGCTCAGCCGGATGTAGTGCCTTGTCATCACGTCACCCATGGCCAGCACGGCCCCGTGGCCGGTGCGGCCCACCGAAGGAAAGCGCCGGGCGCCGGACGTAAGGTTGCGCGCCGCGTCGACAACATCTGCGAGGACCGTGCTCGCCGTCGGCTCCCTTCCCGCGCCACGCCCGTAGTAAAGGGTGCTGCCCGCCAGGTCGCTCTGCACCATGGCGGCGTTGTACACGCCGCTCACCGAGGCGAGCATATGCCCTAGCGGGACCATCGCGGGATGGACCCTCACCTCCACGGTGTCTTCATGGCTCTTGATCACCGCCAGCAGCTTGACCCGGTAGCCAAGATCACGGGCATACTGGATATCCGTTTCGGCGAGGCTCCGGATGCCCTCCACATGCACTCGCTCCAAAGGAACATGAAAGCCGTATGCCATGCACGCCAGGATCGACGCCTTGTGCGCTGTGTCGTGTCCGTCGATGTCCAGCCCGGGGTCAGCTTCCGCATAGCCTTTGTCCTTCGCCTCCCGAAGTGCGGCCTCGAAAGGCATACGATCCGCCTCCATGCGCGTCAGAATGTAATTGCATGTGCCGTTGAGAATGGCGCGGATCGACTGGATGCGATTTGCGACAAGCCCTTCGCGCAGGGACCGGATGATAGGGATGCCCCCGCCCACACTTGCGCCAAAGTAGAGATCCGCGCCAGAGTCCCCGGCAAGGGAGAACAGCTCCTCCCCGCAGGTTGCAAGCAGGGCCTTGTTGGCCGTAACCACCGGCTTGCGCAGCGAGAGGGCTCGCTTCACGAGATCCCTCGCCACCCGGGTCCCTCCGATCAGCTCCACAACAATGTCTACATCGGGCCGATCCACAAGCGCGGCCGCGTCCCGCGTAAGGATAGAAGGCGGGACCCGCACGCCCCGGTCGCGCTCCGTGTCGAGATCGGCGACGCCCCGCAGCGCAAACGAAATGCCGGTGCGCGCAGAAAGAACATCTCTATTCCTCTGCAGCCCCTCCACCACGCCGGCACCCACTGTGCCGAATCCCAAGATGCCTATCCCAATCTCTTTCATGGATAACGCCCGCCGCTGCATTGACCGCCCCGCGCCCGCACGCCACTCGGCATTCCGACCTCGCCGCGGGACACTATAAGAAAGCGGGATTCAATTCAAGCCTCATAGCAGGGGCCGAGCGCTTCTATCAGCAAGTATCTTTGGCATTGTTCCGGGATTCAGCGTACACTGGCGCAAATGGAGCGGCACCGCGCACACCACGGAGGGCGATCATGATCGAGCAGACTCTGCAGCGAATCACGGAACAAATCGAGAAAGCGCCGATTCCGGCCGGCAAGAAGAACGAGTTGGAAGCCCTGCTGGGCGAACTGCGGACGGAAGTGGCGGGTCTTGCGCGAACGGATCACGCCCATGCCGAAAGCATCATACAATTCGCGGGGCTTTCCGCGCACGAAGCCATGCGACCGGCAGGGCCGGCAGAACTGCAGCGCATTTCTCTGGAGGGCCTGGCAGCCACCGTGGACGGATTTGAGGCCACCCATCCCCGCTTGGCATCGATCGTCAATTCCCTCTGCGTGACCCTGTCGAACCTCGGGATCTGAAGCGGCGGCCTTGCGATGCTGACATGCGCCCGCTCAGCATCTCAGTAGTTGAACAGGCGATTCAGGTAGAACGCCGCTGCCGATGCCGCACAGGTAACCAGAAGCAGAATAACCGGGAACCGCACGAGATCTGTACGGGGCTTCGGCTTGAACATCGGGACGGATTTCGCTTGGGCAACCGGCTCCGGGAGCGCGGCCTCCATCGAATCAACAGCCGAGGGCTCAGTCGACGCGTCTCCGCCTCGATAGGTGAAAGAAAATGATCCTACGGTGACGACGTCGCCATCCTGGAGCAACGACTGCCTAACCGGCACGTCGTTGAGGCGAGTCCCGTTCGTAGAGTCGAGATCCTCAATCTTGCTAAGCTCGCCTTCCTGCAGAACCTGGCAGTGATGGCTCGAGACCTCCGTATCATCAAGAATGATCGTATTGTCTTCGGTCCGGCCTATTGTCACGGGATCCGCGCCAATCTCATAGCGCTGCCCCTGAAGATCATCCGATTCCAGCTGCAGATAAGCCATACAGGTGCTCCCTCTCTTGATTGTGCCGGGCTTCCGCCCACGTGCGTCTACTGCAACGCCCCGCACCGGACTCGAGTGGTGATTATGCCGAATACGCGCCAACAGTCAACTACGGGAGTTCCACGTCAGTACGCCCGCGCAGAACGTGTAGATGCTTTGCCCCACGAGCCGGCTTCCTTCAAAGGGGGTGTTGCGGGAATTCGAAAGGAACTTTTCCGATTGAACAGTCCACTCCGATTCAAGATCCAGCACGGCGAGATCGGCAGGCGCACCCGTGGCCAAACCTGCTGGCGGCTGGCCCAGGACGGCAAGCGGGCCGCTTGTCCAGCGACGCAGCCAGTCCATGCGTGATATCCGGCCCGAGCGCACCAGGCACGTGTACGTCACGCCCACGGCCGTCTCGAGGCCAACGACGCCGAAGGGCGCTGTAGCGAAGCCCCGGGCCTTGTCGGAAGCGCGATGCGGCGCGTGATCGGTGGCCAAGGCCTGCAGAGACCCGTCGGCCACGGCCGCCAGCAGGGCTGCGCGATCCTCGGCTCCGCGCAGCGGGGGCGCCATCTTGAAGTCCGTCCTGTCCGCTGCCGGCACATCCTCATCGGTGAGCGCAAGGTGATGCGGCGTGACTTCCCCGGTCACAGGCAATCCCCTCGACCGTGCGGCGCGGATCAGATCGACGGCCTCGCGGCTGGACACATGCTGGATATGCAGATGGCATCCGGTCTCTTCGCAGAGCGTGATGTCCCGTTTCACGACCTCGTATTCGGCCGCGGATGAAATCCCGACCAATCCCAGCTGGGCGGACCGCCGGCCTTCGTGCATTACCCCCCTATGCAGGCGGCCTGCTTCCAACGCATGATCCATAACCGGGAGCCCAAGCGCCCTGGCGCGAATCATCGCCGAGCGCATCACGGCATCATCGGCAACCGTTGAGCCGTCGTCCGTGAACGAGGATGCCCCCGCAGCCGCCATCCCTTCGAGATCCGCGACCAGCGACCCGCTCCGCTCTTTCGTTATACACCCTGACGGAAGAATACGGACCTTGCCGCATTCCGCCGCCTTGCGCAGAAGGTGCCGGATCTTGTCGGCCGTGTCGGTCGCGGGCGCCGTGTTCGGCATGGTCACCACGGACGTGAACCCGCCGCGCGCCGCAGCCAGAGAGCCCGACCCAAGAGTTTCGGCCTCGTCGTTTCCGGGCTCACGGAAGTGCACGTGTATATCAATCAGCCCGGGCACGATCACGAGGCCCCTTGCGTCAATGTCCACGCAGGGCCGTGAAGCAGGAGGCCGGCCTCTGGAGATTCTGCCGTCGACGATCCAGAGGTCTTCCTCAGACTCAAGCCCGCTGGCAGGGTCAAGCAAACACCCGCCACGCAGGATATAGCTTCGCTCTTGCACACATTGCTCCTATTGTTCGGCGCCCGCAGCCCCCTGCGCCGCCTCTGGCTTGGCGCCCTGCTTCTCTGCGCGCCACGCCCGAAGCGAACGGCTCATCAGCTCGTGCGCCGCCACCGCCGCCTCGATTGCCGCGGGCTCCTGCGCCCTGCGCTCGACCCGTTCTTCCGTCGCCGCCACCAACGTCAGCAGATCGTCGCTGGCCCACGCGGGCTGCTTCAATTTCAGAAAAGTCGCCAGGTCGCAGCGCGCATTGTTCCACTTCGCGCGGATAAGCCACCTGAAATTCCGGACCGGATGGCGAAAGCTCTCCAGCTGGATGCCACGGGGGAGCCAATTCGGGTCATCGGGCGTCCCGATTCGCGGGAACGCCATGTCCGTCGTGCTGTCATCCGTCTCCATGAAATCGCCGACTCGCAGCATGCTGGTCACCCATATCGCCACATCACCCGCCGCGGAGGTGAGCCTCCATATCTGGAGCGGCCGATTCTGCCACTCTGCCCGTGGCGCATGCCGGGTGTCGGTCAGGAGCTCCACAGTGTAGCCCTTGATCCGCATGCAGTCCGGCATGTTATACCCATGCACCAGACGCATCATAACGGCGCCGGACCGTGCCGAATCCGGCTGCGGGGCGCCCGGCACATCCCCGGCAAGCGGCGTCGGTCGCAGAAGGTACGAGAGGATGTTGGGCTCAGTGCGGCTCGACGGAATGAGAAGCTTCCGCCCCAGCCATCCGTTCGTTTGGGGCTGGAATCCGAAGAGATCTTCCGCCGTGATTTGAAACGGGACGAACGGTCGCCGGCTGCGACCGGCAAGAAACTCCCAGCCGCCGACCAGCACAATGCAAAACAAGATGGCTCCCGCCATCGCCGCTTCGCCCCGTTTCGCCCGGACTGAGTCTTTCTTGTTTCCTGCTACCATAAGTCCAACAGCAGAAGCCGAGACATTCTCTCACGTGGACTGATTCTTGCCAAACACGACAATTCGCAACGTGCTCAGGATGATCTGCAGGTCCAGACGCAGCGACACGTGCTTGATATAGAACAGGTCGTATTCGAGTTTTCGTCTCACATCTTCAATCGTGCGGCCATACGGGTAACGCACCTGCGCCCACCCCGTGAGGCCCGGCAGCACGTTCTCCCGCTCACGGAGGAAAGGGATCTGTTTCGCCAGCTCAACGCAGATCGCCGGCCTTTCGGGGCGCGGGCCAACGATCGACATGTCCCCCCGCACAACATTCAGCAATTGCGGAATCTCATCCATCCGATACCTCCTCAGAACGCGCCCCACAGAAGTGATCCGAGGATCATTCTCCTGCGCCCAGACAGGCCCGCTTCCGGTCTCTGCCCCATGGTTCATGGTTCGCAACTTGAAGATTCTGAACGGCTTCCCAAACAGCCCGACCCTCGTCTGGCTGTAGAAGACCGGGCTTCTTGGCTCACCGGCCTTGACAAACAAACAGAACAGCAGCAGCGGCAGGAGGAGCAGGAGGCCTGCGGCCACAGAAAGGCAGATGTCCACCAGCCTCTTGACCCGTCTGATAGTCGGGAAATCAGAATCCATGATTTGCTGGGTCAGGGCCTCTTCGTTTACGGAATCCAGCGGCGTGCGGCCGGAATAGAGCTCAGCCACACCGAGTGGCGTCATGATTTCCATCCCCTCAAACCGCAACCTGCGCATCATAGGGTACAACTCGGTCAGCCGGCTCATATTCTCGCGCCCCACGCTCACCAGCGTGACGCGCAGGCTCCGCAGCGTGGCAGCCAACTCCTCGGCTTCGCACTCGACCAAGGGCACATCCTCCACATCTTCAGAGCAGGGCTCCGCGCCCGCCCCGCCCCTGAGCCGCACGAAGGCCACGACCTTATGAGCGGGCATAACGTACGGGTTCTCCAGCATGCCACGCAGTGCCGCCGCCTGCGGACCACAACCTACAATCGCCGCCCTGCACAGAAACATGGGGCTGCGAAACAGGCGCCGAAAGACGAACATCTTCAGGGATAAGGAAATCACGCCGTAACACGTAACCCACAGCAGAAGCACTCCCCGGCCCAGCAGCATGCTAAACCACGCATACGACATGATGCTCAACATAATCAGCGCAAATCCGAGCGAAAACATCGACGTCACGAGAAGGTTGAATCGCGAGAAGGTGTTCTGCAGCGCGTAGCTGCCGGCCAGGTAGTTTGCGAGAACTGCGCTCCCAAGAAACACCAGCCATCCGTCCGAATGGCTGAAGAAGTATTCCCCAAACCCAACGGCCCCGACACGAGCCGCGACGGCGATCGCGCCGCCTGCCAGCAGGCAAGCTAAGTCGGTCAGCACAACAATCAGGCTCTGCTTGCTGTAGTGTGAGCCGGTGCGATACATAAGCGACCCAATCAAACCCTCAGGCTCGCGGCAGCAGCTTGTCGCGCAACCACTGGAACCTGGGAGACCGGTTCCTGTGATGCGCAGCACGGCGGCGGGGGGCCACCCCTTTCGCCCCGTTCTCTTCTTCGTAATAGTAGTTGTATCCGTACGCGTATGCGTTGCTGTAATAGGCGTAGTTCGGATACTGGTACGTGTAGTAGAGGCTGCTCACCTTGTGCATTTCAATGCTGTTCATGATGAGGCCCAGGACCTTCGCATCCTTCAGCATTTCCAACGAGTATCGGATCAGCGGCTTCGGCGTATGATTCACTCGGGCGACATACACCACCACGCCCACGCCCTGCGTGCAGAGGATCACAGAATCCGTCACTCTCAATACCGGCGAGGTGTCCACGCAGATGTAGTCGTAGTCGTTCTGCAGATCGACAAGCATGTTCATCAGGTCCGATGACTGCAGCAGTTCCGCGGCGTCCTCGATCGAGCTTCCCGCGGGGGCCAGGTAAAGGTTCTCCACCTTCGTCTTCTGGATCACATCCCTCAGGGGGATGCTTTCCTTCAAAACGTCAGTCATGCCGGGCTCTTTTTCAATGCCTAGCGACCTGTGCAACCGCCCGCGGCGCAAGTCCATATCGATCAGCAGGACCTTCTTGCCCATCTGCGCAATCATAATCGAGATGTTGAGCGACGTAAGCGTCTTACCCTCCTTCGAGTCCGCGCTCGTGAAGAAGACAATGCGTTCGTTGATCTTGTTAAGCGAGTTGATCAGCGTGGTCCGCAGGGCCCGGTAGGCTTCCACGGCGCCGGTGGAATGTTCTTCCGTCACAATGGGACGGATCGAACTTTCCAGGCCGCTGTGGATCCAATACGGGACTCCGCCAAGGAAGCTGATTCCCAATTCCTTCTCCACGTCGCGAATGGATTGGATCTTGTTGTCGAAGACATGCGCGGCAAGCGCCAATCCCAGCCCTGATCCCAACCCGGCTATGACCACGACAAACAGCACCTTCATCGGGTCCGGCCAGACCGGTTTGGAGGAAGAGGACGGTTGCGCCACTACGTTGAAATGCTCCACCTTGATCTCGTCATCCACCTTCATGGCCTGCAATCGATCGAACAAGGCACGATAGTTGGCTTCCAGCCTGCCCACGATGGAGCGCAGCCGCCCGAGCTCGCCCATTCGCTGGTTCGCAAAGAAATACTTCGCCTGCCATTTGTATTCCGCATCCTCGATTCCCTGCAGCTGAAAAGTCAGCGCCGTGTGCCGGTCCTGCATTCGCGCCAGCTCAAGCTGCGCTGCAACGTCCAGCTCGTTCTTCATCCCTGCTATTTCTTTACGCACTTCCTTGACCTGGGGATGCTCTTCCGTAAGATTCGAGAGAAGCTCCTTCTCCCTGAGCTTCAGGCGGGCCATCTTCAGCCTTTGTTCATGCCAGCCGTCATCAAGGGCCGATTTCATGGAGCTCTCGTTCAAGAAACGGGCGGGGTCTTCCCCCTTTCCCTTGCCTCCTGCCGGCGGCGGCGGCGCGCCTTGCTCCGCATCATCTGGCGTTTCCTCGGGAACAAGCGTGGCAGTTTCCCTGGTCAGTTCCATGGCGTTACGAATGACGCCATCATCCGAGTTCTTCAGCATCGGGTACATGCGCTCAAGCATCATGAGCTCTGTCAAGAGAGCGCGGCGGCGGCCGAACAGGGTCGCCAACCAGCCCGCCTCATCTGAGCTTTTCAGTGCGGTCCGCTGAAGATCGTGCAGCCGCTGGTATTCGATTACGTCGTCTTCAGCGGCGCGCACCTTCTCATCGAGCTTCGCCAATTCCTTCTCAAGAACCACCGTCGCGGCAGCGGAACCTGCCATTTGCATGCTCTGCCACTCAGATTGCAGCTCCCCCACCACGCTGGAAAGAAAGGCTTCTGCGTATCTCGGATTCACGGAGCGCACGACCGCAACCAACGTGGGGCCATCCATCCCGCCGCGCGACTGATAACTTGATACCCCCAAACCCATTCTCGCCGGCCCGCCCATGACCTTCCCCCACTTCTCCTCAAGGCGGTCCACGGCGCGCGCGCGCAGCTTCGGACTGGACAGCAGCAGGCTATACGTTCCATAGCTGCTGTAGGGGTTGCCCCGGCCGACGATCGTGTTCGGATCGCGATATGCAATAATGCTGCATTGAGTCTGGTATTCCTTCGGCGTCAGGTGAATGTAGAGAACGCCGCCCAAAAGGCAGTAGAGGAAGCAAAGGGCGATGATCTGCCAGCGAAAGAAGAGCATGCCGAGGTACAGACGGTAGTCTACTTTTTCCTGCTGAGGCTGCGGCATTGTCCCCCCGTTGTAAGTCGATTTCCTGCGCCGGCACCCGGCCCAGCACATGTCCCGCGCCAATGCATGCCAAGGCGGCGAGACGGAGCAGAATACCACGCTCACCGGCCGCGGCTAAAACAAAATGACCAGATCGAAGGACGCAGCAGCCCGCCACGCCTTCGCTAGGCTACGCAATCAATCGGGCGCCTCACTAGAAAAGTGTTAAGCGGCGCGCCGGCACCCTGATGCGATCCCCGTCCTGCAAGGGCACATCGTCTTCAGGGCTTCCATTATCCAGAAGCCGCTCGACATTCACTTTGATTTCCCGCTCCAGACCGGTCGGATCGCGCCGCAAAATCTTGACGGCCTTCTTGTTGGCGTACAGCGGCAGGGGGCCTAACTTGAACATCAGGTGCATCATGCTGCAAGGCTCTCCTGCCCCGAAGCGAACAACGCCGGGTCGGCTAACCTCACCCAGCACAATCACTTCCACCCCTCCCCCTGCGGCCTGGCCGCCTGTCGCGGCATTCCCGCCGGGTGCTTGCTGTTTGCTGACGATGTCCAGCATGTCATTATTCCGCAGCAGAATCTCCGGTATCGTCGCCTTGCCATCGCCGTCCACCAGCTTGTATTCCTCCCGCTCCAGCGCGTAAGGCACCGGCGAAATGATGCCTCCGCGGATGATCTGGGCCACGCAATTCCGGGCGTTGGATCGAATGCCGCCGGCGCGCAAAAGGGCCTCGCTCAGCGAAATCGAATCTCCGGCCCCGATGCGAATCATCGAGGGACGCTGAACATCCCCTGACACCTGAACCTTGTCGTAGGATGCGCGCAGAAGGCGCACTTTCACGGTGGCCTTGCGAAAATCCCGCTTGCCAAGGACCTCTCTGATCTTGAGCGCGGCCTGCTCCTCCGTCCTATTCTGGAGCATCACGGGGCCAACATATCCAAATTGGATTGCCCCGATATCGTTCACCGTGTAGCTCCCATCGAGCGCAGAATCCTCTTCAACCCTGATTTGCAGCAGGCAGTCCGGCTGAATCGTCACGTCCCCGTCGCCGGCAGGAATATCCCCAGCCGCTGAGGCGGACGAAGCTGGCGGGGGGGCCACGGGAGCTTCCGGCGCATCCGGGCTGACACGGGAAGGCTCATTTTTCGTCCCTTCCGTCGCCGTGACGTTCGCGGAGGGCGTCACGCGAGTTACCGCAGGCCCCCGATTCGACTGGCACCCAGTCGTAGCGACAAGCCCGACAAGCAGGGAAAGTGCAGCCAATTTGCGGTTCATGCTGTTGTTGCCTCTTCCGCCAGATCGCTAAGGAGTTTACGGTACTCCGCCAAGCGTCTCAAATCAACAGAAATGAGCCCTGTCATCGGGAACTCTCCGCTTCCGTGATGCTGTCCAGCATCTTGCGGGCGCGCAGGTCGAGCATCTTGGAAAGATTCTTGTCCTTGCGGACCTCAAGCGCTTCCTTGCGTGCGCGCTTGAGGTCGCCAGCCCGAAACGCTACTTCGGCCGAATTGAGCCTCACCTCCATGGCGGCGTAGTCGTCGCTGCGCAGGAGCGCCAGCGCCTTGTCCATATAGCTGCGAGATTCCTGCACCTGCCCGCTGCGCAGGAAGACCATTGCGGCTGTATCCAGCACAACAAAGGAGTCTTTTCCTTTCTCGAGGAGTTCCGGCAGCAGTTCCCTGGCGCGGGGCAGCGTAGCCGGGTTCTGCGCGAGGTAATAGACGAGATTGTTCAAAATCTTGACGCGATCGCCATACATGGCATGCGCGGCCTCCAGAATTTCCACGCCCCGCACTAGAACTCCTTCCAGTCGCGCCGCCTCGGCGGCCATGAGCATGGACTGCACGTGAAGGCTGCTCCCGCCTTCATGAATCAGGGGCCCCAGCAGGGCCAGCGCCCGCTGCGGCTCCCCGAGTTGGAAATATGCCTGTCCAAGCCGCTCGCCCCAGACGGAATTCTCCGGCTGCTTATCCTTGAGCACCTCCAGAGCGTGGACCAGCTCAACATCCACGGACTTGTCTGTCGCCTTAATTTCCACAATTACTTTGTAGAACGGCGTCGGATCCGCCGCCTGCTCTATGCCCGCGAGGCACGTCGCAAGAGCCCATCGCAAGTCCTTTTTCTTCACGGCACACTTGATCGCCAGCCCGTACGTCGGCAGGTACCCCCTCCCCCGCGCCAGGCCGTAACGGGCCGCCAGTTCCGCAGCATCGTACTGCCCGCTGCGCATCATATAGTCTCCCGCACGGACAATGGCTGACGGCGCGTAAAGGTCCTGCGCCGTGGCCATTTCCATCTCAGCCCGCATCCACGACCCGGTCCCCTCCGCACGAGCGCGCGCCACAATCGAGGCGATCCACAGTTCCGGATCGAGCGGACACTCGGCGCGGGCTTCCTCAATGACTTTGCGATCACCTTTCGAGAGAGATGTGAGCATCCTGCGCAGCAGATTTGAACGGGGCGTCAGTTCCACCGCCTTCGCAATGGCCTGGCGCGCATCGTCATAGCGCTGCCGACGCGCAAGATGAACCACGAACCTGTGAAGAATGGTTGCCTGTTCAAGCGGGTTGCGACCCGCTTCCATACATTTCGCAAGCGCTGCGTCCAGGGGGGCGTCCTGCATCTGGAGCCACCTCTTCTCCTGTTCCAGCAGCCCGCGCAAGAACGGCGATGAGGCGGCCCCGAGCGCCGCATCGATCTGCCCCAACTCCTTCTGGATCTGCTCCGGCGTAATCGCAGGCAGGTCCATCCTGACGACGGAGATCTCTGCCAGCGGCGGCGTGAGGGACTGCTTGCTTTCCGCGCGCCGTTTGATCTTGACCCCCAGCGCCTGGCTCACCTTCTCCGCTTCCAGAAGGCGCCCGCTGTCGTACAACAGCTGGACGGTGATGGCGGAATCCGCTTTCCCGCCCGACTTGGCCAGCTCGAAAAGGGCTTCCTCCTTGGCACCAAAGGAATCCCAAATCCCCGCCCTCGCGACTGCAATCTGAGGATTGCCGGGAAACATCTCCTCCGCATGACGCGCCACTTCAAAAGCCGCAGATCCAAGGTTCAGGTTCATCAGCGCGTTGATGAAGACCAGCTCGGCCGTGAGCGGCATACGTTCCTTCACGCGATACTTCGTGAGAGCCTCGTAGGAATCCTGCCAGCGTCCCTGCTGATCGTACAAGAGCGCGTGCTGCAGAAGCACGTCCTGCCGCTGTTCCGGAAATCTCTTTGCGATCGAATCCAGCCGCTCATGCGCCTCGTCAAAGCGCCCCAGCATTGCCAGGGCGGTCGGATACATCAGGTCCATCCGCAATGACGTTCCGCCAGCCGCCGCCCTCTTCTCAAGCTCCTCAAGGCACCTTTGCATGCTGGCCTGCCGAAAAGACGCCGCATTCCCCCGGGCAATATCCGCCGCATGCGGCACGGCCTCCCAGAATTGCCTGAAAGGGGAGGTCTCATGCGATAGCATGAAGAAGGGCTCGAGATTGATTTGTTCCTTCGCCGTGCTCGCCCCAACGCCCACCTGCTGGCGCCGGAACATGAACCACGCACCCGCGAAGCGGGCCCGGCTCATGAACAGCGACGGATCCGTGGCATCAAGGGCCTGCAGCCTGGCATAGGTCAGCCACGCCAAGTCAGGCCGGCCCAATTGAAACGCGTAGCCGATCTGAGCCGACAACAGATCCGGGCTGAGCTTCTGAATACTCGATTTCAGTTTTCTCGCAAACAGTCCTTCCCACGGCCCCCCTGAACGCTTCGTGGCCAGAGTAAAAAGGCTGCCCAGGCAAAACGCCGCACTGCGGGGATCATCAGGCCACTCCTGAAGCACTGTCTGCACGAGGTCGCCTGCCGCGTCCAGATCCTCTACCTGCAGATTCGCGTGGATCGATATCAGCGCCTGATCGAGATCCTCGAACGGCACTGGGCTGTCGCACGACGCAATGGCTCGCCATTGCTCATGCGCCGCCAGATACGGAAAGAGGCTTCGCACGCGACGGATGAGAACATGCAGCGGCGCGGCCTGCACCACGTACTGCGCGCACTCCTCCGGCCGCTCTCTCCGGGCTGCATATTCTGCACGCACCATCGCGACGCCTGGCAGCTCACGATCCAGCGCGGACAGCCCGTTCACAATCGCAATCGCCTCCTCTTCCCGTTTCAACGCCATCAACGCCCAGCTCTTGAGGACGGAGTCCTGCACGCTCAGATTTCCCGGCCGCCGGCTGAACTCCTTGAGGGCGCTCTCGTACCGCCCTCGCCGCACCATGACGTTAACGCGCATGGAGAGAAGCTCCCGGTTGCCCGGCGTCAAGCGCAGCGCAGACTCGATCGCGCTCGCAGCCTTGGAAGGATCCGTCTCGATAAGCGCCTCGGCCACGCCCGCGATCATTGCGCTACGGTGGCTGGGGCGATGCTTGTACGCCGCAAATCCGATCGCGCCCACGACGCCCGCCAGAACCGCCGCAAGAAGCCCGCCAGAGAGAAGGGTCCTCCAGATTTGAGGGAGGTTTTTCTTGTCGGCAAATCGTTCAATATGCCCGCGCGCAAGGCCCAGCGCGTGCTTCCGGCGGCGCTCTTTGAAGAATTTCCACCACGACATCTCCCCCTGCACCAGCAGGATTGTCACAAGCAGAAAGATCCCGAGCGTGTCATGAAGAAAGTGGTCAGCCCAGTCCTTCTGCATCCGGGGTGCAAACATCACCATGGCCGTGATCCGCGCAATATTGATCAGGAGCACCTGGGCTACCCCCAGCACCAGGAACGCCGCGGTTTCGAACCAGCGCAGCCGGAACAGCATCGCAACGCCGAAGGTGCAAAGAAGAACGGTGACGGCAGTTCGCATCCCGCTGCAGGAATCCGGCACGCCGAATGTCTGGAACCCGCTGTTCAGGATGAAATCGTCCGCCCAGATCCTCACGTTGAAGCAATGCAGCAGCAGCTCGGAGCCCTTCACGGAGAGGCTTTGCATGAGAAGCTGAAACTGTCCGAAGACCCGACCGGGCAACGGGTGAATCCAGTACAGCAGAATCATCGAAGGCAGGATGTTGCGCACCCACCCTTCGGGCAGCGCCCAAAGAAGACATCCGCTAACCAGCAGGACAATGCCAAGCCATTCAAACTGATGGGTGCCGAATATGATTCCGCCAACCACGGTGAACAGAGTTCCCGCGCCAACAAGCAGCGGCATGATCCACCCGGGAATCCTCGGCGCAGCTTCTATCACCGGGCGCAGCCTGAACAGAATCAGCACGGAAAGAACCGTTCCCAGCACAAAACGGATCAGTCCGTCTTGATCGCCCGTGAGCCGGTCAAAGTGGACCGCGACCCAGCTCGCGAACAGAATCGCGGCCACCCCAATAATCAATCGCTTCATACTTGCCTCGCCTGCTGTCCGGATGCATCATACGCTGCGCCGGAGCGCCCTAGAACTGGTGCCGATAGGTGAGGATCGCCTCAAAGATGTCACGGGTATACGCCAGCTGTTCCGCCTCACTCATTCGCTCAACATGCTCAAAATAGACAAGGAAGCCGATCGATTTCGTGACGGCGAACGACGTCCCGAGCCGGCTAGCCCAGGTCGCGTAGTCCTCGTGGAGCTCGGGCTCGGCATCCCCGTTCGCCGCAACCCCCTCGTTGGAGCGCACCGTGTACGTGCTCGTTCCGATCAGGTCCACCGCGCGAAGTAGCGGGGAATAGAATGCGCCCATCCTGTCCGCAATGCGAAACAGCGCGTACGTTGCATTCAAGCCCGTCGTCCAGTCCCGGTAGCTACCCACATTGTCGCCGCTGGGCTCCACCTCCATGACCCGCGTGAAGAAGGATGCCGATTCCAAGGCGCCCCGCCAGTCAATGCGGTATCCGTACATGGAAAAGAGCTCGTAGTCCGACTCAAATCCCGTCCGCAGCCCGCGCCGATAGTCGAACGTATGCGTGAGATCTTTTCGCAGATCCGTCGTGAGCGACGCAAATCCTGTGAGCGAACCGGATTTGTCGAGCTGCTCGGCCGTGGAATCCCCGCTGCTGCCACTGGCGACGCCTGCACGCCCGGAGTAGCCCGCCGAGTATCCCACCCCCACCCTGATGCGCGTGAAGGGCGACATCTTGACTCCGAGCCCGGAGTCGTCCCCGATGCCCCTGCCCTCACCGAAATCGGCAAAAACGGAGTAGTCCTCCTGGTTCCAGCTGTTGCGAGCGACGGCTGTGTATTTCGTCTGCGAGTATGCCGCCCGCGCGCCCACCGAAAGGCTTGAGAAGATCGTCTGGCGGTACTCCACTCCTTCCCTGTAAGTGATGCGCTCCTGGTTGCTGAACTCCTTGTCACTCGGAAGAAAATCCTCGCGGCTGAAGCTCCCCACCACGCTCTTCCCCTTGGCCAGCCGCCACTCAAGGAACGTGCCGACTTCATTGTCGATGTACTGGTACTTCGTCCCGCCGTACTTGTCCTCCAGGCCGCGCGTATCCACGAAGTCCGTCCGATACGTGAACCGGTCGAAGATCGTGGCGCCAAGGAACGGGGTAATGTCAAACGCCCAGGAGAGCGTTCCAAAGAAACCCTCCTCGACAAAATTGACGTAGAACTCATCCTCCTGCGTATTCATCGGGTACTGCGCATACGTCGCGGAAACGGATAAATCCAAATCCATGTTCTCCGTAATCAACACATAGTTGCGCAGGTCGAGCGTGGAAATCAGCGGAAAATCACTGCCGTCCTTCAGATAGCGGCCGCGGTGGCTCCCGTAAAGGAAGTCTGTCCCGGTGCCACGCGTGCGAATATAGCGATATCCCGCGGACTGCGTGAAGGTTGCCGTGGAATAGAACGGGCCGACCCGCAGCGTTGCGTACTGGGGCGGCTCCTTGCGCACCTGCCGATCGCCAGCCTCCCCCTGATACACCCGATCGTCACGGTACTTCATCGCGCCGGAGGTCATGTCGCGCCGGTAGTCATAGCGCAGCGCCTGCCCGTGCGCGGCACCCGAGAAAACGGCGATCAGCCCGGCCGCCAGTCCCCATCGCCACCGGAAGACGAGGCCGCTTTTCCATTGGCCAGTAAACATGTGCAATCTATACTCGAGACAGGCCGTCGACGCAAACGGATTTCCGTCGCGGTGATTGGCGGCGACGGCGCCCTGCCGGGGCACAAAACGCGTTCAGTATGGCGCTGCGGAACGGATCAAGACCGTTACGAAAGGGGAGAAGCCGTTGACAGGCCCTGCGCATGTGCGTACGTTCCGCCTGCGATGCCGAACAGAACTCAACGTGAGATCCTGCGGGTTGCCGCAGGGGTCATTCGCCGCAACGGGCGCGTGCTCATCGCCCGCCGGCAGGGCCCCGCCGACATGGCTGGCCTGTGGGAGTTTCCCGGCGGGAAGATTGAGCCCGGTGAACTGCCGGAGGAATGCCTGGCACGCGAGCTGCAGGAAGAACTGGGCATTGCGGCCTCGGTCGGTGCCCTGCTGCACCGCATGCGCCACCGCTCCCGGGAGCGTACGGTCGAGGTGAGCTTCTACCATGTCAGCCGGCCTCGTGGCCGGGTAAAGCTCTGCGACCACTCAGCGTTCGCCTGGGTCGTTCCGGAAGATCTCCCCGCTTTTCCATGGGTCCCTGCGGATGCAGACTTCGCCGCGCGGCTTGCCCGTGGCGCCTTCTCGTAGCGGCCGGCCGCCGGCCGACATGCGACATGCGGGAGCAACGAAACCTTGCCGCCTGGGCTGTCACGGCGTATCCTCATCTGATTCACTGCTAAGACTCATTGTTAACGAGGGGGCGGATCATGGCGGAGAACGGCAAGCGCGGCAAACACGGCTGTCTTTGGGCTGCCATTGTTTTGATGCTGCTGGTGGCGGGTTGCGGCGTGCTAATCGTCATCGGCCTGTTTGCCGCGAAGCGCTCAGGAGAGCACGCGGCGTGGCACCACGGCAGAGGCGCTGATGAGTATCCCGAGCTGAAGGAGATTTGGGCCGAAGGTACCGGCACGCTGAAAGTCGTAAGGATTCCGCTGAGCGGCATGATCATGCTCGGAGGCGAAGACGATTTCTTTGGATCGAAGGCCGGATCTGCGGGCCTGGCACTGCGCGCCATCCAGCGGGCCACCCAGGACCCGGAAGTCAAGGCCGTCATCATGGATATTGACAGCGGCGGAGGAGGGATTACGGCCAGCGACATCCTGTACAAGGCCCTCGTGGATTTCAAAGCGGCCCAGCCCGGCCGCGTCGTCGTTGCGCTGTTCAATGACGTGGCGGCCTCCGGCGCCTACTATATCGCGCTCGCGGCAGACCACATCATAGCCCATCCCACGACCATTACCGGATCAATCGGCGTATTGGTACAGTCGTTGAACATGAAGGAACTGGCGCTCAAGATCGGGGTGAAGGATGTCACCATCAAGTCGGGGGAGAACAAGGATATTCTTAACCCGTTCAACGACATGACGGCCGAACAGCGCCGGATGATGCAGGGCATTGTGGACGAGCTTTACGGGCGATTTGTGAGCCTGGTTTCTGAAAACAGGGAGCTTTCAGAGGAAAAGGTGAAAAGCTTCGCCGACGGAAGCATCTTCACGGCCAGGCAGGCCATTGAACTCGGACTGGTGGATGAGATCGGCTACTGGAGTGACGCGCTCGCATCCACGGCGGAGATGCTGGACGTGGGCGCGGTGCGAGTCTACAGGTATGAAGAAGAAATTTCTCTCTCAAGCTTCTTCAAGAGCACCTACGACCGGAACCCTCTGTCGGCCCTTTTGCAGCCATTCACCCGCACTCGAATGATGTACCTGTGGCAGATGTAGCGAGCCATCGGGAGAAAAGATCGGGGCGCCTGCCCCCTATCCCTCGCCCGGCGGCTTCTGCCCCGCGAGAAAATCGCCCCACGCTCCCCATGCGTTCCGCAGCGCCGCGGCGCGGTGCGAGATCGTGTTCTTCAAGTCGTTTCCCATCTCCGCAAAGGTCTGGGCGTAGCCGTCCGGCACAAAGAGAGGGTCATACCCGAAGCCATTGGATCCGCGCTCCTCAAGGGCAATATGACCGGTGCAGCATCCTTCCACGGTGCGACACGCACCCGCCGGACGGGCCAGCGCAATCACGGTGCGAAAGCGGGCGCGCCGGTCCTGCGCCCCGCGCAGCGCGTCCAACAGCTTCCTGTTGTTTGCCGGGTAGCTGACGGGCTCTCCCGCGTAGCGGGCGGAATACACGCCCGGCACCCCGCCTAGAATCTCGACCTCCAGCCCGGAATCATCCGCCAGCGCCCACAGCCCGGTCTCGAGCGCAAGGACTCGCGCCTTCTTGCACGCGTTGGCTTCGAACGTGACCCCGTCCTCCTCCACATCCGGGAGATTCGGATAGTCATGCATGCTGAGGAGCCGGAGGCCCGGAATGAGAAGAATAGCCGAGATTTCCTCGACCTTGTGCCGGTTCTTGGAAGCGATCAGTAGGTCCATAGGCTAGGAATCCCATCCCTTCAGCAGAGCCCCCAGCTCGCCCCGTATATCCCGTGCCCCCATCTCCATCAGCCGCCGCTGCTGCGAAGCACGAATCCTCCGCCGCAACGAATCATCGCTCGCCACGCGGTGGATCAGCTCCGCCAGCACTCGCGAATCCATGTCCTCAAACAAAACCCCTGCGCCGCCCATCGTTTCCGGCATGCCGCCTGTCGCGCGCGCCACCACCGGCACATCGTGGCTCATCGCCTCCACCAGCGGCAGACAATACCCCTCATGCCGGCTCGTGCACACATACACATCCGCCCGCTCATAACTCGCCGCCAGCCTCGCGTCCGACTGAAACCCCTCAAAACAGACATTTGGCAGCTCCAGCCGCGCCGCAAGCATCCGCAGCATTGCGTAATACCTCGGGCAACTCCGGTCCGACCCCACCAGAATCAGACGGCTCCGCGGCTCAATCCGCCGATGATACCATGCGAACGCCAGAATCAGCTCGTCCACACACTTGTTCGGAACCATCCTGCCCACAAACAGGATGTTCTTCAGCTCGCCGCCAAATCGCGCCATCGTCCCTGCTTCCGGCGGCTGCTTAAAGGATTGCAGAGAGAACGCCAGGGGCACCACCTGCACCGGCCCGATCCCAAGCTCACGGATCTCCTGCGCATTGAAATCAGAGTCCGCCCAGATCCCGGCGGCCGCCGCCGCCACCCTCGATAGCCCCGCCCGCGCCTCCTGCAACTGCCGCACCATCGCGCCATCAAACCCCTGAAAGAAGGACGAGGGCGTTATATTATGATAGCGCACCACTTTCACCGCACGTGCCGCCAGAAAACGCTCCGTCGCCTCCGAGGCCGTAGAATAGTGAAACAGCAGCACGCCCCCTTCGCGACCCTCATACTCCTCCACCGGACGGCACTGCCCCGCCACGCGCGATCCCACGCTCCGCAGCGGCGCAAAGATGTCCGACTCCAGCCCCATCTCCCGCGCCACATCCCTCAGCATCCGTGCCTCAAGAGATATGGCATCCCCCTCCGCAAAGCCTGCAACCAGCTGGTCCAGCCGCCGGAGTCTCATCGCCTCTCACCCTGCCCCTTCTTCTCAGCCGCGTCCAGGCGCGACTCCAACTCCTCGAGTCGTCCCGTCAGATCCCGCACAGCCCGCGCCCGATCCTCCTTCTCAAACGCCAATTCGCAGGCCAGCTGAATGTTGATTGCATTCTGTCGGAAAGCGTACCAGTCGTGCGGCGTCCGCAGAATCTTCCACAGCGACTCCCGCACTCTCTTCACCAGCTGCCCGCGCCGCCCCGCTCCCGCCGGCACTTCAAACTGCTCCAGGTCCACGCAATTGCGACTCCCCAAGAGCGTCACATGCCGGTCCAGATAATCCCCCTCATCCCGCGCCTCCCGCAACGAAAGCACGGGCGACTCGCGGTCCACGCACCCCGCCACGCCGTGGTCCGCCCGCGCGGCGGCGGCCTGCGCCAACTCCACGCCCAGGCTCTCCGACACCTCTTCACCCGCCACTCGCAACTTCATCGTATGCCCCTTCGCTTCACAAAGGCACCAGAATAGCCGGATCCGCCGGCCGCCTCCCCGCACGGTCTCGCCACGCGGCCCCGCGCCAGAGCTATCTGCGCCCTATCTCAGAAATTGCTCTTCCGTCCGCGTGGAATCAGGCTCGCGCGAACCGCCCTGGAGACGTGATTCCATGGGGCGAAGCTGCCAGATTAGGGCCGGAAATGCAAGCGCGACGGATCGCCAAAGAGGCCATCCGCCTTTCTGGTTGCCCCGTACGCGGCCCTGATGAAAAATCAGAAAGCGGTTCGGGCCGCAGTAGCAGGCAGGCAGCCGTCACACGCGACGGCCGGTTCCACGTAACGGCAGCGGCAACCTGCACCCTCCCTCCCGAGGGACGGCTCGCTGTCCCTGCTCGACAAGCCTTTCAAGGGGCCAAAGAACCACGTTGATGCAGCGGGTTACTCTCTGCCAGCATATCCGCACCGCTCTGACGGGGTCCTCCACGTGATTCCTAACGGCACGACGGATGCCCGTCACGAGGAGTAGATGACGAAAGTTCATCGCCGCCAGAGATGGCATCCAGACAGCGCCGCAGGCTGCCCGCGAAGGCTTCGTTCTCAACGGCGAAAATATCGGAGTGTTGCGCCCCTGCTTCAAAGACATGAACATCGCCGGTCAGGTAGTCCCTCCATGAACCTGCGGGACTCTTTTGGGCACTGGCGGATCGCTGCTCGGAGACAAGAACGCAGGCAGGTCCGTCGTAACGGAAAGACTTATGCCGCGTGAGGGCTAGTTCCAGAGTGGTAGCCACTCTCACGGCAGACTTGAGCAGTATCGGGTCTTCCGCATTGAGCGCAATACGTCCTTCGCGCGTCCTCATAAGGAGGCGCCTAATGGTGCTGTCGGTCGTTCCGACGAGCCTTCGCCAGAGGTAGGGCACATGCAACGAAAGGAGGCTCGCCCGCCTGCGCAGATGCCATTCCACGGACCGGACCCGCGGCGCAATCATTGAGGGATCGATCAGAAGGAGGGGCATCAAGCCCTCGCCCGCACGGCGCAACTGCACGGCCATTTCGATGGCAACAGTACAGCCTGCACATAGCCCTCCCAGAAAGTAGGGGCCGCGGGGCTGCACGTCGCGCATAGCGCCAATGTATGCGGACGCCATGTCGACAATGCTTTCATATGGCCGCTGCCGGCCGGCCAGCCCGCGGGCCTGAAATGCATATACGGGCTGCTCCTCGCCCAGCAGGCTCAGGAAATGCGGACTCACGAACGCCTGTCCAAGGCGGCCATGAACAAGGAACAGGATCGGGTGGGAACCGGTTGCTCTGAGCGGGGTCAGAAGCCCTTGCTGCGATCCGCAGCGCCCGTGCTGAATCTGTAGGCGGCGCAGCGCCGTAGCCACCCCCGCCACCGTGCTGTCGCGCAGGATATGCCGTAGCTCGATCTTGCGGCCTATCAGATGCTCAAGTCGAATATGCAACTCGGCGGCCTGCAATGAGTCGCCGCCCAGGGCAAAGAAATCGCTGTTGCGTCCCACGGTGGGGCGGCGCAGCACGCGCTGGTACACCTCGGCGATCTCGATCTCCAACGGATCCGCGGGCGGAACAAATGGACCGGCTTCCTCCTGCCAGGGGCTCTGCCGATCCGCCAGTGCGGCTCGATCCGCCTTCCCCGACGCACCGAGCGGAATGGACTCAAGAAAGACAAAGGATGAAGGCAGCATGTAGCTCGGCAGTCTCCGCAGAAGGTCGCGCCGAAGCGGATCGGCATTCCGCTCGGACCCGATGGCCGGAACCACATACGCGACAAGCTGTTCCGCTGCGCCGGCGTCGGGTCGGCGTCCGGCCACCACAACCGCCTCTTGCACCCATTCCGATTCCAACAGCGCGGATTCCACCTCGAAAAGATCGATCGAATGCCCGCGGATCTTCACGCGGGATCCTTTGCGCCCCAGAAAGTAGAGCTCCTGGTCTGGCCCCATGCGGCCGAGATCGGAGCTCCGGTACGTCCTGCCGTCTGATCCTTCAAAGAAGGTCTTTGCTGTCAGCTCCGGCTGCTGACAGTACCCGAGGCTCAAGTAAGGACTCCGAACCAGGATTTCCCCCACCTCGCCGGCGTCCGCAGCCGTACCGTCCTCTCGCACTATGCAAATCTCAATCCCTTCCGCGGGCCGACCGACCGGCAGATCCTGCCCGCTGTAGGATCGCCGCGGGTCGATCCGGTGGTAGGCGACGACACTGGCCTCGGTGGCAGCCAGTCGATTGATCAGTGCGCAGTTAGCGCTGCAGTGCTGATTGAATAACTCAACGTCGCTTGGATGCACGGCTTCACCGCCCAGGTCGACAGTCCGAAGCGTTTCAAACCTCCGACCCGGAGCGATGTGGCGCATGACGTGGCGGAACAGCGAAGGAGACACGTGTAACGAGGTAACGGCCTCACGGTCCAGCCAGTCGGCCAGGCCCGCCGTTCCCTGTATTCTCACGTCGTAGCAACAAAGGGTTGCGCCGTTGAGCAAGGCGGTAAAAATGTCAAGATTTGCAGCGCTGAAGTTCAGAGAGAACAGCAGGGACAGGCGATCCTGGTGCGTTACGCCGATGATCCCCGTGTAGCTCCGCACGAAATGAAGAAGGTTGCCGAGGCTTTGGAACACCCCTTTGGGCTGCCCGGTGGACCCCGACGTATAGACCAGATAGGGCGGCGCAATTTGCGTCGTCGCCAGCCGCGGCACCCCTTGCGAAGGCGACTCGCCGAGTCGATCAGTGTTGATGACTTTGCACCCGCCGGGGCTAAGCCGATGCGCGAGTTCCACGTGAGCGTCGTCCGTGACGATAGCGAAGGGCATGCAGTCGTTCAGGATGAACTGCAGGCGGGCGGCAGGATCCGCTATGTCCAGCATGACGTGGGCGTGGCCGGACTTTACAGCTCCGAGCAGTGCTGCAATACCGGCTGCTCCCTGGTGAAACAGCAGCGCGACACGCGATCGGTCGTCCGTCCCGGCTCCGCACATGGCTGCTGCGATTCGATCGGCAGCGGCGTTGAGTTCTCCGTACGTGAGGCCGCCGCCAGCGCAGCAAACCGCGGCCCTACCGGTATGCAGCAGCGCGGTTTCCTCAAAGCACTCGCGTATCGACTGTTTGAGTTCATTCATTGTGATCGCGGAGGATGCTATCGATCAGCAGTGCGGAGTTCAAGAGAAGAGCGAAGTGGGACTTGACTATTTCAAAGTGCATAACTAATAGAGGGAAAACGTCGGTGCCAGCTAGGAAACAGAACATGATCGAGCGTATTCTTTGTGTGGGGTTGCGAGGGAGCGTGGCCGAGGCGGCGACGATCGCCGAGGATGAATCGTCGCGGCACATAGCCGAGTTCTTTGTGGGGGCCCCGCCCGACATGGGGCCCACGGGCAGGTTCAAGGGGCTCTTTCCCTCGACGCTTAACTCCATACGGGAGATCGCGGCGCTGTCGCACAAGCGGGGCATTGAACTGAACGTCCTGCTGAACACGCCTTGCGTTTCTCAGCAGGAATTCGACCCGGCCTACCTGGCCAAGTTCAGGACCTTCATCTCCTCCATCGAGGACGCCGGCGCGGACTGGGTCACGCTCGGCCATCCCATGCTGATCAAAGCCGCCGCGGCCTCGCGCCGCAGCCTCAAGATCAACACGTCCACATTTAGTCACATCGACAGCCCCCTGCTGGCAAAAGAGTTTGAGAAACTGGGAGCGGACAGGATTAACCTCAGGCAGAATGCCAACCGCAACCTTGCGATGATAAGAAGGATAGCGCGTTATATCGCCCTGCCCTTGGAAATATACGTGAACACCCGGTGCATCAACGCCGGCTTCTGCCCGTTCGGCATCGCACATGCGAACTTCAAATCACATCAGCCGCTGCTCGGCGAGCGGGAAGGGGCCGGCGTTCGCGATCCATACGTTTCGGGCTTCTGCGGGCCCAGAAGGAGCGCGAATCTGACGGACCTCTTGTTCACCGCTACCATCAGGCCCGAGGATCTGCATTTCTTTGAGGACGCGGGGGCGACACTCTTCAAACTCGCAACGCGAACCGTTGAACCGAAACAGACGCTGAATTATGTCAAAGCGTACGGCGAGCGAAGATTCGACGGAGCCTTCGGAGCATTGTTTTCCATGGATTCCCGCGCCACTTTCTCAAACCGGGTCCTTGATGGGCTCTTTGAAAAGGTGAAAGACCTTAACGAGGAAGATCAGCTGGATGCCTATCGGGAGTTCACGGAAGCGAACAGCAGCCTTCTGCGGGGAGAGCCTCGGCCCGCCTGAATAGTCCAGGCCAAAATGTCGGGCGACGCGGAACCCCGGCGATTGTTGACGGGGCGTGCCTCGGTTGTCCTCCGTTGGAACTTTCGTTTGGGGGGCCGAAAGCAAAGGAGATCCTCCTTTCTCTGCGGATGCGGAGGCAGCGCATTACCCCGGCACATTCGACGGCTTGTCGGGGCTCTTCCGCCCCTGCAGCCGGCCGGCAATGGCCTTCTCAATCAACCTGATGCGGCGGGGCTTCACCCTCACGCGCCAATCGGTGCAGCCCTCGCAATCGAATTTGATGAACTTCTCGCTGCACCGGCTGAGCAGGCGCTGCGCGATCGTCTTATCCCCGGCACCAAGCTCTTCCGCGGTTAGATTGGTCGTGAGAAATGTGCCCGGCCGGTCGAATTCGTGGCGCCGCTCGATAAGCTGCTGGATCGCCAGGATTCGTTCCGGATCGCCTTTCGGATGAATGTCGTCGATGAAAAGAATCCTTGCCGTCGCTGCGGCTGACAGGCGCATATTATTTCAAGAGGGGCATCCCCTGCTTCTCGTGCTTTGCGTGACGCGACGAGGGCATCGCGGCTCCAAAAACGAAACAGCTGGGCGAGCTCGCACGCTTCGCTGGGGGCGCGGCGCCCCACCGCGTTTCGCGCCCCGGTTCTCTCGCACTTACCGACTGTTCCACTGAATGGACATACTCCCCGATGCCCACTTTTCCCACTTTCCATTTGACCTGATTCGCATTCTGCTGTCTTTTACAGCCATCTACTTCCAAGGAGGGCCAGCAAGTGACACGACGCGACCTGGTGAAAGCCGCCATTCAACACCGCACGGCGAACCGCGTGCCGTACTGCATTGACGTCTGTGATGACGCGTGGCAGGCCCTTCAAAAGGCCGGCGTTACAGGCGGCAAGACGCTGGATGACTTCCTCGACAACGACGTGCAGGATATCGGCGTTCCGTGGTGGGGATGGTACAATCTGGGGCAGGACTGGCAGGGCCCGGCAACGCCGACCTCGCCGGCCAAAGTGATTGGGTTCGGCAACTACGAGAGTATTCACGACAGAATCAGAGACCTGCGCCAGAAATCCGACAAATACTTCCTGGTCCGCATCTACGGCAGCCATTTCGAGAAAGCCTACTTCAGCCGCGGCATTGAGAACTTCCTTTCGGACATGGCTGGCGACCCGCCGTTCGCAAGGAAGCTGCTGAACGGAATCATCGAGAAGAATCTGGTCATGCTGGAGAACATTCTGGCCGTGGATGAGGTCGACGGCATTCTGCTCGGGAGCGACTGGGGTTCGCAAATGGACCTGCTCATGTCGCCGGAAACATGGCTGGACATGATCGGGCCCGGCGAACGCCGGGAGTACGACCTCATCCACTCCTACGGCAAGGACGTGTGGGTCCATTCCTGCGGGTGCATTGAGCGGATTATCCCGCATCTGGTCGACATGGGGCTGGACGTGCTGAACCCGGTCCAGCCGGAGTGCATGGATATCCGCATGCTCAAGGAGAAATATGGCCGAAAGCTGGCGTTCTGGGGCGGAATCAGCACCCAGAAGACGCTGCCCTATGGATCACCGGAAGAGGTGCGCGCCAACGTGCGATCTGTACGGGATCTGATGAGCCGCGACGGCGGCTACATCCTGTCTCCCGCCCAATCGATCCAGAGCGACGTGCCGGTCGCCAACATCATGGCCCTCCTTGAGACGGCGAGAGAGCGCACGTAGACCTTGGGGCACGGAGGGGCAGGAAGTCGAACTGGTGCTCGGGGGGGGAGTCGAACCCCCACGCCCTTTCGGGCATTAGCCCCTCAAACTAATGTGTCTGCCATTTCACCACCCGAGCAAAACAGGCGCCGATCTTAGCGAAGCCGCCGCCGGGACTCAAGATATATTCCATGCCAACGCGCGAAAACGCGGAAGAGGAGGACGGCGGAGCGGTGTGGGCATGGTAAGCGCTGAACGCTCAAGCCCGAATGATCTCAACTGGGCGTTGAATGTTGCGGCTTCAGTTCCCTCAGGGCGCGGCCGCCGGGCCCAGCCGGATGACGGCCTGCATTTCGTCCTGCGCCGCCTTCAGTTCCACCGTGACCGTCCGCAGCGGCGCAGCGGCTTCAAGCCATGCCACAGCCCGGTCCATCGCATCGCGCCAGGGCGGACGGCTCACGCCCTGCCCGTAGTTCATCAGATCGTACACGGCAAGCGCCTTGATCAGCACGTCGTGCGTGGCAGGCAGGGCCGCCGTAAAACATGCGCCGCTCTTCGATCCCTCCAGAACTTGGGGTAGCAGCGAAGCCGCCATGGGATCCGCGGGCGGCTCCAGCGTCCGCATCCTTTCCAGCGCCTCGAAATTGCTCGCAAAGATCAGCCAGCCGCCGCGCAGCGCGATGCCGGGCTTTTCTCCCGCCTGCAGCTTGCCCAGAGGGCCCGACCCTACATCGTCCAATACGAGAGAGACCGCGTCATCCGCCGCCGCCGCCGCGATCAGGCTCGTCCCGTGCCGCGCGTTGACGCGGTCCAGCTTCTCCGACGCCCACGCCTGCAGGTTGGTGACTTGAACTAATGGAGTCATGGCCACAAGGGTTGGCACGCGCAGGCCCATCATCCTGCCGCTGAAATTGGTCGTGCACATGGCTACAACTAACGGCGCGTTAGTTATCGTATCGGCCTGCACCAGCTCGATGGCCATGCGAACGGGACGAGGCAGCGGGGCATCCCTCAGCCACGCTTCCGCCGCAACCTTGGAAAGTCCCAACGCCATGGCGGGCGCATCCCGAAGCAGCTCCTGCATCGCCCTCTCCGAAACGGGATCGCGCCCCTGCGCGCCTGCCCCCCCGGCCGGGAGCGTAAAGCCCGGCTTGCCCCTTACCCACACCTCGGTGCCCAGCCCTTCGCCCGGCTTCATGGCAAACCGGACCCAGCGCTGGACGGGCGCGCCGTGCTCGCGCGTATACCATCGCAGCCAGCCGCGGTCGTTCGCGTTCCAAAAATCCTGGCTGAACCCGTCCGGGCTACTGTCCGGCTTGAACCACATCCGCAGTTCGGGCAGCAGCGCCGTCTTGCGTTCGATTCTGTCAATCAAGACCCGGATGCCGCCCGGATCCGGCCCGATGTATCCCACCATGACCCCCTCTACCACCGCCAGCGACAGGCACCATCCATCTTTGGTCAGGGGCTGCTCAAGCCGCCAGGCGCGGCGCCCCCCCTCCAACAACTCGTTCCGGAAGCCCGTGATGAGGCCGTTCGAGAGCTCGGTGCGCAGCAGGAGGCCGCGCGCCCCGACCCACGTGGAGAAGATCCACGCCGGCGAGCCGCTGTAAATCAGGTTCGGCACGTACGCAATCACGGTGTCGCTTCGGGCGATGTTCCGGATCATCCACGCCAGCTGCGGGTCCTGCAGCACACGATCCGCGCGGCGGCCCTGGACGCCGATGAACTGCGTAAGGCTGGCGGTGAGCACGTCCCGGCCAATCCCGTCCCAGCGCCGGGCGAGGTCGCGGTGCTCGCTCACGAACATCGCGTTGCCCGGAATCGGATGATACAGCCGTTCACGGTCAAAAGGGAAGTAGAGGCACGACCAGCCGATCCACGCAGCGAACAGGAGCACCAGGGGCCAGAAGATGATTCGCCTTATGTTCATACGTATGCCAGGGTGCGGATGAGCGTTATACGGCGCGCGCCGGTAGTTGGACTGTGCCAACGAGCTGACGGATATCGGCCATGCCGTGCCGCTCCAGGTAGGCACGTATGCCGGCGATCACCTCGCCCGCGGTGGCGGGGTTGGTGAAATTGGCCGTGCCGACAGCCACCGCCGTGGCGCCGGCAATGATGAACTCCAGCGCCTCGCGGGCCGAGGTAATCCCACCCATCGCAATCACCGGGATCTTGACGGCCTTCGCCGCCTCCCAGACCAGCTTCACGGCCACGGGATGGATCGCCGGGCCGGAGAGCCCCCCCACGACGTTGGCGAGCACCGGGCGACGGGTCTCCACGTCGATCACCATCGCAGGAATCGTGTTGATGAGCGAAATCGCGTCCGCACCCGCCTCTTCGGCGATCTTCGCGAAGAGGGCGATGTTAGAGACGTTCGGCGCCAGCTTGGGAATAAGAGGAACGGTAGTGGCCGCGCGGCAGCGCCCGATCAGGCGTGCCGCGGTCTCTGGATTCGTGCCGAAAGCGATCCCGCCGGCCTTGATGTTAGGGCACGAAATATTCAGTTCCAGCGCGTGAATCCCCGGCACGCCGGTCAGGCGCTCGCATACTTCCACGTACTCGTCTTCCGTCCGGCCCCAGACATTCACAATCACAGGCACGTCGTACCGGCGCAGGAACGGCATATAATCAGAAATGAACTTCTCAGCGCCCGGGTTCTGCAGGCCGATCGCGTTCACCAGCCCGCCAGTCACCTCCACCATGCGAGGCACGTCGTTGCCGTCCCACGGCTCCTTGAGAATTCCTTTGACCACCATGGCGCCGAGCTCGTTTAGGTCCATGAGGTCGGCGTATTCCGGGCCGTAGCCAAAAGTGCCCGACGCCACCATGACCGGGTTCTTCATCCTGATGCCGGCGATCGTCACAGCCATGGAGGGCACATCTTGCATATCAGCTCCAGACAATATCGGCGGCTTCAAAAACGGGACCTTCCCGGCACACGCGGGCCCATACCACCTTGCCGCCCGGCACCTTGATCTTCTGCACGCACGCCAGGCAGGCGCCCACGCCGCAGCCCATGTGCTTGTCAAGGGACAGCCACCCCTTCCATCCGCGCTCGGCCGCGCGCTGCCCCACGGCCTTGAGCATGCCGTCCGGGCCGCAGGCGTACAGGACGGGGCTTCCGCCCTCCTCTGGGCCGCTCCATGCGTCCAGAACCGCGGTCACGCGCCCGCGCGTGCCCAGGGATCCGTCCTCCGTGGCAATTCGCACGTCCCACCCGAGCGCCTTGAAATCGGCCACGCACAGGACGTCCTTCGCCGTCGCGCCGCCCACGAACAGAATCCCGCGCGCGGCCAGACGCGTGGCGAGGAAGTACAGCGGAGCAACGCCGTAGCCGCCCGCAACCAGGACGGGCAGCTTGCCGCCGCCCTCCAGCGGAAACCCGTTGCCCAGCGGCCCGATCAGGTTGATCGAAGTCCCGGGCTGGAGCTCCGTCATCGCCTGCGTGCCCTTGCCCACGGCCTTATAGAGAATTGAAAGGGCCTCGCCCTCTGCGCGATAGAGGCTGAAAGGGCGACGGAGCACGCGGGCCTCCAGCCTCGGCACATGCACATGCACAAACTGGCCCGGTTGCGCCGCAGCGGCAACGCCGGGCGACTCCAGCATGAGGATCCGGTAGTCCCCCGAAAAGCGACGGTGTTCCAGAATCTTGGACTGTTCAATCTTCATATTCGCTTCGTACCAGTGCAACAGGAGGAGAACGTCGCAGACTCGCGCCGGCAATTCAATGGTAAAACGTGCCCTGCTGGACGGGCGAACTGCGATCGGAACAGCGGAAGGCTCGGACCTGCCCGCATCGCTGCGCGAAGCGTTGCAGGCGGGGAGCCGTCCCTACCACATCCAGAATCACTTCCTTCTGGATTTCGACGACTGGCTACCTATCACCGATCACTGGTCACTGACGACCGCTACTTCACTTCCAGCTCAAAGCTCTCCGAGTGGCTGTTGAACTCGGGCGCGTACATGCTCTGGATGCTGGCGATGCCGGTCTGGTACTTGCCCTTGAGCTGGATGCGGACGCTGTACTCGAACACATACACGCCCTTGGGCAGGTAGTGGATGAAGAAGTGGCTCGCGGTGTCGCGGGTGC
>CAYRKB010000017.1:0-44900 GCA_964424705.1 uncultured Victivallales bacterium | reverse complement strand
TGACGCAGGGGGGCTTCGGTAGGGACGCCTCTCCGAGGCGTCCGCGGACGGCCCGAGGTCCGTCCCTACCTCTGAGCGCCACCCGGTGACTGAGGCGATACTGGACGGCCATGTCCCGATTGGTTCGAGGCCAGGGGTGCGGGGGCATCCCACGGCGAGACGAACCCCGCAGCCCCCCGCTCCATGGGGCGCATGTGAGCTCCGGAGATCGCCGCCGGGCGAGATGCGGCAAAGCTCGGAGAGAACGCGGCGGGGTCGCCGCATCTCCAGTTGGTGTTGCCCGTTATCGCTCCCGGCTTGCTCCTGGAGCCGCGACGCCCTCGTCGCGGAAATAAAGAAACGCGCCTGAACGGACAACTCCCCGGAACTCACATGCCCCCCGCTCCAAGCCCCGCCCCCGTTTCAACTTGCGTGTTGACCATGAAGCACACAATATCCCGCCCGTTGGAGTGTTTGCGCCTGCGCGCAGGCGATCCCTGCAGACGGAGCTACCGGCATGCCTTCACCCATCGCTCATGTGTCCGTCGGATACGCAGTGTGGATCTGTCTCCGCGACCGATCCTCCTCGGCGCTCACGCCGCGCCTTCGGGACACATGGCTGGCGCTGCCAGCCGCGCTGTTTCTCTCCCTGCTGCCGGATGTGGACGCCGTGCCCGGCATCTTGCTCGGCGAGCTACACCGGTTTCACAACAACCTGACCCACAGCATCCTGGCGGCGTGCCTGGCCGCCGTCGTTTGCGGCTGGATTGCCAGGGGCCTGCACGCCGTGCGGCCGGCCCTCTGGTTCCGGCTCGCGCTGCTGTGCTGCGGGTCGCACGTAGCAATGGACTACTTCACCGGCGGGCGCGGCGTCCTGCTGTTCTGGCCGTTCTCGATCTCAAGGTTCCAGTCGCCGGTCATCCTTTTTCACGGCCTGAAATGGTCCGCCCACCTGCGCGACGGCACGCACCTCGTGACCCTTCTGAACGAACTGCTGTTTGCCGCATCCCTGCTCCTGCTCGTCCATGCAACCCGGCGGCGCAGGCGATCCAGCGCCAGTGCCTCCTGACATTTTAATTGTCCGGCTCCCCCGAAAACAGTATTTGTCTCCCATTCTGCAGATGTAGCCATGCAGCAGCGAGGCACCATGAACATGAACACCTTGTCATCCGCTTGGCGCCCGCGTCACGCCGCCGCCGTTGCCCTGGCGCTGCTATGGCTGGGATTCCCGGGCGCCAACGTTCGCGCCGCCCCCGTCGAGTCCGAGTGGAGCGACTCCGACGTATGCCTGCGGGACTACATTGTTCATCCCGGGCTGAGCAAGTTCTACGACCATGCGCTGTATCGGCGGCTGGAAGTCGGCGCCCGGTCGCAATACGTTTCCCTGCGGGACAAATCCACAACCCGCTTCGAAGACAGCGGGAAGCCGATCGATCCATCGACCCCGGGCTACAGCGCCAAGTCCATGGACGAAGAGCAGAAAGTCCGCCCCCTCCCGTTCGCCCGCTATCGGTTCACCCCGTACTTCGCCGCCGAGCTGGGCTGGGAGAGCATCCATGCCAAGGCGAACCCGTTCTGGGACGACCGCACGGATGGCACAGTGACCGCGCGCGGGCCCGCCCTGCTCTTTCACGCGCGCCTCCCTACCAGGACGCGCGCCACCCCTTTTGCCGCCCTCGGCTTGGCCCTGCTCGACGGGCGCTTCAACATGAACCCCGACTGGCATGAGGGAACCGACCCGAGAACCGGAGACCTCATCACGCGCAACATGTCCGTCAACAACCCGGTCGGCTTCATTGTAAGCGGGGGCTGCGATGTGCGGCTGCGGCATCGCCTTTCGCTGAATCTCACATTGCGGTATATGGATGCCGAAGTGGAGGCCGACTACTACGTGCGCCATGTTGACGAGTCACGCAGCAACGTGACGCGGGTCACGCTCCCGCTCGATAACTGGGCGGCACAGTGCGGCCTCGTGTACGCATTCTGATCCAAGCCGGCGCGCCACGGCGCGGAGAAGAAGAATGACATTTATTATACTTTGTGTTGCAGAGTCCTTTGGTTCAGAGTAGAGTCGGCTGCAGATTTCGTTTTTCCGGAGCCGCGCAGGAAACAGCCCATGGAGCATATCGTAGAGGTCAGCTCGCTTCGCAAGGAGTACGGAGCCCTGGTGGCCGTGCGCAACGTTTCGTTCACGATCGGGCAGGGCCAGGTCGTGGGGCTCATCGGCCCCAACGGGGCCGGCAAGACCACGCTGCTGCGCATGGTGGCCACGCTCCTGCCGGCGACCTCCGGCAGCATCCGCATCCTGGGAATGAACGCGGACGAGGACTACCTGCGCGTCCGCGCGCGCATCGGCTACCTGCCCGACTTCTTCAACCTCTACCACGACCTGACGCTGGAGGAGTGCCTCCAGTTCTTCGCCGAGGCGTACGGCGTCGCACGGCCCGCGATCCCGGCGAGGGTGGACAGCGTTCTGCGGTACGTGGACCTCGTGGAGAAGCGCAGGGACCTGACGAGGCATCTCTCCCGGGGCATGGTCCAGCGCCTGGGCCTCGGGACGCTGCTGGTGCGCGAGCCGGGCCTGCTCCTGCTCGACGAGCCGGCCTCCGGGCTGGACCCCGCCGCCAGGATCCAGCTGCGCCAGGTCCTGAAGCGGCTCAGCGAGGAGGGCAAGACGATCGTCATCTCGTCGCACATCCTCACCGAGCTGTCGGACTTCTGCACGCACGTCATCATGATGGACCGCGGCAAGGTCGTCATGAGCGGCGGCGTGGAGGAGCTGACGGCGCGGCCCGCGGCGCGCCGCGCAGTTGCGATCGAAGTGCTGGACGACGCGCAGGCGGCGGCCCGGGCCGTCGCCACCATCGAAGGCGCGCAAGTCCTGCAGTGCACGCGGAACACGATTCACGCGGAGATCTCAGGGTCCAGGGAGGCGCTGGCCGACCTGAATGCGGCGCTCGTGCGCGCCGGCGTGCGTGTCTGCGGCCTCAAGGAGGACAAGACCAACCTCGAGGATCTCTTTATGAGCATGGCGGGCAGAAAGCCCACGGAAGGCGGGCCGCATGAATAACCCCCTGATCAGCCGCTACCGGCTGAGCGCGATGCGGCCGCGGCAATTCCTGGTTCACCTTGCGACGTACGCGATCGTGACCGCCCTGATCTTTCTCATCAACGGCGCCATGCTGTCGGAGAGAAACGGGTACGAAACGTTCCGCGAGATGGCGCATTCGCTCTATTTCCAGTTCTTTATCTTCCAGGCGGTGATCCTGTGGTTCTGGGCCGGACACAACGCGTATTCGGCGATCCGGGACGAGGTGACGGACCATTCGTATGACTTCTTCCGCCTGCTGCCCCTGTCGGCCCGGGACAAGACCGTCGGAATCCTCGTGGGCAAGAACCTGGCGGCGCTTCTGTTCGCCGGCCTGAACTTCGTCTTCCTGCTCGCGAGCGGGTATGCGGGCCGCGTCCCTTTCGGCCTGCAATGCCAGATCCTGCTCCTGCTTGCCACGAGCTCCGTCCTGTTCAGCAGCGCATCGCTGCTGTCCTCGCTCTGCACGGTGCAGAAAGACCGGCGCCGGATGACAGGCCTCACGTTCGTCGTGGCGCTTCTGCTCGCGGTGTGGTCCGGGCTGGGCTGGATCGTCCGCCTGGCCAGCGCGACGGCGCATGACGCCTGGACGATCAGCTTCTTCGCCGCAAGCGTGCCTGGCGCGCTGCTTCTCTCGGCCGTGACGCTCTACCTCGGCGCGTGGGCCCTGCTGGGCGTCGTCAGGAAGTTCGACCATGAGCGTGAGACCCTCTTCACCCCCTCCGGCGCGCTGCGATTCTGCGCGGGCTACCAGGTGCTGGTGCTGGGCTTCTTCTGGGCGCCCCTGCAGCCTGTCCCGCACGCCGAGCTCAGCCTCTGCTGGGCATTCGGCTTTGCGCCGCTGCTCATGCTGCTGAGCGCGTCGCTGCGCAGCCACGCCGCATACATGGAGTCCTGTGGCCAGATCATGTCCGCGGGCCGCACGGCGGGGCGGTTCCTCGCGCAGAAGTCCAACCTCACGCTGGGATTTGCACTGTATGCGCTGTGGGCCGTGGCGGCGCTGGGCGAATCAGCCCTGACGGGGCACGTTGCAGCGGCGGACGCCCTCGGCTTCCTCGGGGTCTTCTTCACCGCCTACGCGTTCGTGCTGCTGCTTATCGAGCTTCATGTACTCTACTCCCCGTCGATTCCCCGCATCAAGATCCTGCTGGGCGTCGTGCTGCTGCTCTACGTAGCGCTGCCCCCCATCTTCGCCGGCATCTTCAAGGCGAACCACCTGTTCCTTTACAGCCCGCTGGTCTATTTCTTCTCCTGGCAGAGCGACAACGCGATCGGCGCGCACCGCATCTGCGCCGCCAACCTGCTCCTGTGCGCGTGGCCCGCCTATCTCGTTCAGAAGAAATACCGTGAGATTCTTGCCCTGCGCCGACAGATGAAGGACCGCGACACGTGAGGCCGGGCGAGAGCGCCGACAATCGCACGTAGAGCATGGGTATGTCCACCCGCGAACAAGGCCCGTCGCTGCTGTCCGGCCCCTTTGTGTGGCTGGCGCTGATCGCCCTCGGCCTGTCCTGCATAGGGGGGCTGGGGTTCTTGGGACAGACAATCGCCCGCGCCCTGTTTACCTCTTCCGTTTCGTGCAGGAACTCGGACGCCACGCTCGTGGCGCGGTGCAAGCTCGAGCGCAGCTTCATCTTCTTCGGCGGCCCCGGGGCGGGGCGCAATGTGCTTGAATTCAGCAGGCCCGGCCCGCCGGAACGACAACGGGCCCTGACTTTCACGCTGCCCATGCACCCGGCGCACCTTAAGGGCATGTCCTTCAATCCTGCGGGCGACGTGCTCGCCGTTGACATGGTCCGGACCGGCGATCAGGCCCGGGTCCTGGGCGTCTTCGATCTGCGCGGGCTGAGCCGGGAGCTCGGCGAGTCGCTGGGCGCTACCGGCCGGGAGACGCGCTCCGCCGTCTATCGCGAGCGGCTGGAAACCGCCATCCGGATGCGGTACTCAGAGGTGGCGTACCCGGCGTCCTGGGCGGCAGTCATGGCGAAGCTCCCCGCTGTTCCCGCGCCGGTGCGGCCGCAGACGCCGCGCAGCCCGCGCGGCATTGAAAGCTACGAGGTCCCTCCTGCCGGCCCCGGCGTGAGCAGCGCGACCCCCGAGGATCTCGCCGACCGGCTGGCCCGCGCGGAGTCAGGCGGCATAATCGTCCTGAAGCCCGGCACATACCCTCAATGTCCGCCTATTCCCGCCGGCGTGGCGCTGCTGAGCGAGTCGCCGCACCAGGCGGTCTTTCGCCAGGGCATGGCGTTGGGCAGCAACGTGCAGCTGGCGGGCCTGCGGTTCCTCGATATGGACGGCCCGGCCATAAGCGCCACGAACGCGCACAACGTCCGCATTGAGCAGTGCTGGTTCGACGAGATCTACGGCGGCGCCGCCATCGCGCTGCAGGACTGCCGCCGCAGCGTCATCAACGGCAACATCGTTACCGGGGTGTTTTGCTCAGACCGGGGCGATGCGGTCGGGCTCTCCATCTCGGGCGGATCGGCGGAACTGTCCGCTAACGTCGTTTCGGAGATATCCGAGGACGGTCATGGCGACGCCGCCGGCATCCGCATCGAGAACGCCGCGTCGGAGATCGCCCGCAACGTCGTCGCCCATGTGCGCGAACGGGCGTGGGGCAGCGCGCGCGGCATCGAATGCCGCGGGGACGGCCAAAGCAGAACGGTGAATAATACGCTCGTCGATCTTTCCGGAACGGACTGGGATGAGGCGACCGGCATCTGTTATGCGGAACTGCACGCCGGAACTATTATCGGAAACGTCATCGACCGGATCGAAGGCTATGGATGGAACGGGCAGTACCGGGTGGAGGCGATCTTGTGCCAGGCCAGCTCTGGGACCGTCGGCAGCAACGTGGTGGGACGGGTGGAGGATACGGACAAGCCGGTCCGCACCCGGTCCGGCAGCATGGCAGGCCGGGAGCTTCCATTTCTGGACTTTGCGGGCGGCGATCTTCGGCTCCCCCTGCCTGCGGGCGACACGTTCGGCGCGTATGCCGCCGCGCCCGCCAGCCTGACAGACTCGGGAGTCCCTGATGAACTTGAAAGCCAACCCTACGAAGGAGAAGCCGCGCTGCTCGCCCTCCGCGAGTTCATCGACTATGACTTCGAGGCACAGGCTCCCGCGCCGGTCCTGCACGTATCCGCAAATGCCGGGGAAGAGCAGGACGGGAGCAGGGAGCGACCGTTCCGTTCGCTGCAGGCCGCTCTCGGGAAAGCCGGGCCGGGCTGCACGATCCTCATCGGTCCCGGCATGTTCTTCGAAGGAGACATGAACCTTCCGCCGGGAGTTTCGCTGCGCGGGGCAGGCCGCCGCCGCACCGTGCTCTGCGGCGCGCTCTCGATCGCGTCGGACAGCACGGTTGCTTCGCTCACGCTACGGGGGTCGCGCGATACTCTGGTCGAGACCAGGGGAACCCGGGTGCGTCTCGTGGACGTTGAAGTGTGGCCCACGCGTAACACGCGCACCGGGATCGCGAGCCACGGCGAGATCGACGTGATCGGCTGCCATATTCACGGCATCCGCGACACCGGGGAGTGGCGGTCTGGAGCCTGCGCGATCGTGGCCACCGGCGCCCGGGCACACATTCGAGGCACGGTGATAAGCGACGTGCGGAAGCAGCAGTGGGCGAGCGGCCTCGTGGCCGTCGTCCTGATGGCCGACAATGTGCTCGTCGAGCGCTGCGTATTCCATGACGTGGTCAACCGGCACGGCGACACTTCGGTTATCAGCTGTTCACCGGGCGCCTCCACCGTTATACGCAACAACACGATCTGGCGATGCGGCGCCCGGGGGGGCGGCTCTGCCGTGGGGGTGCGGGTACAACCCCCGCAGAAATCACCAGCCGCGATCGAAGTCCGCGGGAATTTGACAGGCGGGCTGTTTGCACAAGGCCGCTTCAGCGCAGGGACCAACCTCGTCTGCGATGCGGCGGCGGGCAACCTTGACTATCCCCGGATCACGATCCCCGCAGGCGCGGAACGCGATGCCGACACGACTCTGACACTGCCCCCTGACAACGGCCCGGCTTTTTTTGATCCGCGCTCGGGCGACTTCCGCATCAAGCCGGACGACCCGGCGGCGGCCTGCGGCGCGTATGCGCCGGTCGAGCTCAGCTCAGCAGAACATTCAGGCCGGCTTCGCGAAAGTGCTCGTCTTTGGTGAGTGCGTCACGGAGCCGAAGCTGCTTCATCATGTAGAAACTGAAGCAATCGGTGAAAGAATAGTCGTGGTCACTATGCCTGGAAAAGAACGTCCGGACGGCGGCGAAACGCTCTGAATCCATCCATTCGACGCCACAAACGCTGGACTCGAAGATCGCATCGAATAGCCTTTCGACAAGGTGGCCGTGTCCACGCGCCCTGAACAGCGTTGCGGTCTCGTTCAGGACGTAGTCCGTTGTGACAAATCGCCGCTTGCCATCGGCCGCACCGGCCAGGATGGACGCCGCCTTCTTGTGGCACTCGTCCGCCTTGATAAGGCATGCATAGAAGCCGCTGGTATCCACGAATATCTCAGAGGCCATAGACCGCCTCGTCCATCTCGCGATTGGACAGACTTTCGCCCTCAGCATCCGTCAGCCGGGCGAGAGCGTAGAACGGATCACCTTCAGACGCCTGCGTCTCGACCGGTTCGATCCGCGCCATGGCCTTGCCGCGGTAGGTCAGTATCAAGCGCTGCCCGCGGCGCACGCGCTCCACGACCTCATGCGCGTGGTGGCGAAACTCCACCATCGATACGCTATTCATGACATGATCCCAGTGTACGAAGTTAATGTTTATCTTCAACTTCACTATCGCCTGAATGCGGACTGAAGTCAACTGACAAACTCTTGCTCTCCCGTGCAGTTCCTTCCGCCACGTATTTCTTCGCCGTGCGGCGGTCCAGGTTGGTGATGCGGGCGACCTCTTCGTATGTGCCGTGCCGGTCGTAGAGCAGGCGGCAATACCGGCGCAATAGCTCTCCTGCAGTCAGCGTCCCCGCCTCGATGCCGTCGCGCAGCGCGTCGCCCGCAGCCTGACGCGGGCGGCTGTCGCCCGCGTAGGTGTGCGTCAGGAGAATGCGCCGCACGCACTGCTCCAGCTCGCGCACATTGCCGGGCCACGCATAGTCCGGCCCGAGCGTCCGCCCGATGGAGTCCTTGACGAACACCGCGAGGTCCGGCAGGTCGTCCACGTCGCCCAGGATGCGGCGCAGCGTGACGGCGAGCAGGTCGTCCAGCTCGCCGGGGTCCTCCGCCAGCCGCTGCCGCAGCGGCGGCACCTCGATGAGGTCGGAGCACAGCCGGTAGAAGAAGTCGTCGCGGAACAGCTTGCGGACGCGCAGCTCGTCGATGCATCGGTTGCTGGCCGCGATCACGCGGCCGGAAAAGCGGCGTCGTTCGTGGCTCCCCACGGGCGAGAACTCGCGGTCCTGCAGCACTTTGAGCAGCTTGATCTGCGTGGGGATCGAAACGTCGCCGATCTCGTCGAGGAAGATGGCGCCGTGCGGGCTGCACCGCGCGAACACGCCTTCGTGCGCCTCCATGGCGCCCGTGAAAGCCCCCTTCTTGTGCCCGAACAGCTCCGACTCGATCAGGCCTTCGGGAAACTGAGAGAGGTTAATCGCCACGAACGATTGTACAAAGCTCTCGGTGAAGCAGCCGCGCTCCGCGTCGTAGGGAATGAAGCCCGATCGCCCGAGCGCGGAGGCCGCGGCGCCCTTGCCGGTCCCCGTCTCCCCCAGCAGCAGCGTGGAGAAGTCCTCCATCCGGTCCCACAGGTGCATGACGTAGCGGCGCGTGTCGCGGGTAAAGACGTTGTTCCACAGGGCGAGGCGCAGTTCGCGCAAGGACGGGCAGCGCCCGGCAAGCGAAGTGGAAAGAAAGTAGTACGCGCGGCGCAGCTGGTAGAACATCGCGAAGTAGATGCGCGCTTCCTTTACGCCCATGCCGCGCCGCCCCATCTCGGACAGCACCTGCTTCGCGAACGGCACGCGCAGGGGCTCCGCCCCCTTGGCCTGCTGCTCCTGGATCAGGCGATCCAGGGCGTCAATGTACCGGTGGAACATCTCGAAGAGATAGGTCTGCTCCACCAGCATCCGGTCCTCCGGCTCAAAATCCGTCAGCGCGACCCTCGACTCCGCGTCCTGCCACCGGATGAATTCCCGCACCTTTTCCAGCACCACGGCGAGATTCTGTTCCCGCGATGCATCCGCCGCGCCGCCGGCAATCGCCCGATCCAACTCGTCGCGCCGTTCGCTGAACGGATTGGCAAACGCCGCGTCCGCCACGGCCTCCAGGAACGCCCGATCCTCCGCCGCCAAACGATTGGTCTTCATTCTCACCTCCTGTCGAGAAACCCCTTCGCTCAAGACTATATCGTGTGCATGAATTGTACATTATGCATTCATTTCATGACATATGAATTGTTTCGCAGATCGGACATGTTGTCGTCACAACGTGCAACACAGCCTGCAGCGATTTGTGCAACATATTGCGCAGCAATGCATTACTGAGATCATAGCAAGCATTTCAGCATGACGGCACGATTATGCTTTGTATCGTTGGCACGCATTCTGCGAACGTGGTGTTCACTGCAAATCAGCACGGCGGGAATCACCTCGGTCACGACAGGGGCGCTCCGAGGTAGGGACGGACCTCTGGGCCGTCCGCGGACGCCTCGGAGAGGCGTCCCTACCGAAAGGCCCTGCGTCACTGAGGCGTTACCATAGCGGCTGGCCCGGTACGAAGGTCGACAGGTGATGAGACGACTGCTCCCATATGGCCCGAAGATCCACGTCGTAGCCGTGGCTCTACTTCGGATAGTGCCGCCACGGCTACGAACTGGCGGGGTCGCCGGGACCGAGAGTCAGCCATGAATTCGCAGATATACGCAGACAATGAGGGCTGTTATCAAGCGGCACACCCGCGGCCAACAGAGAATTATCGCTCCCGCGCTGCTTGCTCTTGGCAGCACAATTGCTATGCTCCTCGCGCTGGATACGGCGAGCCTGCCTGGCGATGGACGCTACAGTCTGCCGGCGACGCGGAGGGTGGAAGGATAACGCCACATGACTGACGAGAAGACAGACTTGCCGCGTTCGTTCGCCTGGCTGAACTACACGCAGTTCCTCGGCGCGCTGAACGATAACCTCTTCAAGCTCCTGCTCGTGTTCCTGCTGGTCGAGGTCCAGGGCCAGGAGCACCGGGCCACAATTCTGTCGCTTGCGTCGGCCGTATTTGTTCTTCCGTTCCTGCTGTTCTCCCACGCCGCCGGCGTGCTGGCGGACCGCCACAGCAAGCGGACGATCGTCGTGTGCGCCAAGGTGCTCGAGGTGGTGCTGATGTTATTCGGCTGCCTGGCGGTCTGGATGCGCAGCCCCCCGATGCTCTACTCGACCCTGTTCCTGCTGTGCACGCAGGCCGCGCTCTTCGGGCCCTCCAAGTACGGCATCATCCCGGAACTGGTCGGCGAAGAGCGCCTGTCGCGCGCCAATGCCGTCCTGTGCGGCTCCACGTACCTGGCCATCATCATGGGCACGTTCATCCCCTCCTTCCTCCTGCTCAAGGTCTTCGACAAGAACTTCCTGCTGCTCGCGCTGTCCTGCCTGGGCGTGGCCGCGGCAGGACTGTGGACAAGCTTCCGGATCGAGAAGACCGCCGCGCAGCACGGCAAAAGCAGGTTCTCCTTGTTCTTCCTGCGTGACCAGTTTCGCACGCTCTTCGGCCTCCGCAGCGACCGCGACCTGCTGCTGGCCGTCCTGGGCTCGGCGTACTTCCTATACCTTGCCTCGTTCGCCCAGCAGGCCTTGATGCTGTACGGCTCGGACGCGCAGTACCTGAACCTGGGCTGGATCGAGAGCGGATACCTCTTCCCTGTGTCCGCGTTCGGCATCGGGCTGGGCGCCCTGCTCTCGGGAAAGCTCTCGGGGCGCAACGTCGAATTTGGCATCGTCCCCCTGGGCGCGCTGTGCCTGACGCTCGCATGCGTCGCGCTGTGGGCGCTGCCCGCCCGCCTGTCGGCCGCGGTGCCCGCGATCTTCCTGCTGGGCGTCGGCTCCGGCCTCTTCATCGTCCCGCTCGATTCCTTCATCCAGTACCGCAGCCCCGTCGCGCGCCGCGGCGAAATCCTCGCCTGCGCCAACTTCCTGAGCTTCCTCGGCGTCGCGCTCTCCGCGGGCACGTTCTACGTGATGACGCAGATCCTGCACTTCGACGCCGGGCAATGCTTCCTTGCCTCGGCCCTGATGACCGCCGGCCTCGCGCTGATCGCCATCCTCGCGCTGCCCGATTTCTTCATCCGCTTCGTCGTCGTGCTCATCACCCGCAGCATCTACCGCATCCGCTCGCGCGGCATGGAGAACCTGCCGATCGAGGGCGGCGCGCTGCTCGTGTCGAACCATGTGACGTGGGTGGACGCCCTGCTCATCACGTCCATCCAGCAGCGGCGCATCCGCTTCGTGATGGCCCGCGAGATCTACGAGCGCCCCCTGCTCCGCCCGCTCTTCAAGCTGATGGGGGTGATCCCCATCTCGCCCCTCGATCCGCCGCGCAAGGTGGTCGAGTCGATGCAGCGGGCGCGCGCCGCGATGGAGGACGGCTACCTCGTGTGCGTCTTCCCGGAGGGCGCCCTGACGCGCAACGGCAACCTCCGCGAGTTCCGCCCCGGCTTCGAGCACATGCTGCGCGGCACGACCTTTCCGGTCATTCCCGTCTGCATCGGCGGCGCCTGGGGCAGCATCTTCAGCTACTACGAAGGCCGCATGCCGGGCCGCCACCCGCGCCAGGTCCCCTACCCGGTCGCGCTCGTCGTCGGCCGCCCCCTGCCGCACACGACCCGGGCCACGGAGGTGCGCCAGGCCGTGCAGGAGCTTTCCGCCGAGGCCGCGGTGATGCTGAAGGACGCGCGCTGCACGCTGCCGCACGGCCTGCTGCGCACCGCGCGCCGCCGCTGGTTCCGGCCCGCCTTCTCGGACTCGACGGGCAAACGCCTCAGCTTCGGCCAGGCCCTCACGGCGGCCGTCTTTCTCGCGGAAGAGCTCGACCGGCGCGCGCCGCAAGAGCTCAACATCGGCATCCTCCTCCCCGCCTCGATCGGCGGCGCGCTCGCCAACCTCGCCGTATCCCTCACCGGCCGCGTGCCGGTGAACCTGAACTTCACGGCCCCCCAGAAAAGCATGGAGGAGGCCGCGCGGCAGTGCGAAATGCGCACGATCCTCACGTCGAAGCTCTTCCTGAAGAAGATGGAGGGCCTCCAGCCGCCCGCGCCCTGCGTCTACCTCGAGGACCTGATGCCGGCGTTCACGCCGGCGCGCAAGCTCCGCGCCTTCCTCAAGGCCGCCCTGCTGCCCGCGCGGCTCCTGATGACGTTCCGCCGGCCGAAGCCGGACGACGTGGCCACGATCATCTTCTCCTCCGGCAGCACGGGCGCCCCCAAGGGCAGCCTGCTGACGCACTACAACATCTACTTTGACGTGATGTCGTTCCGCAGCGTGTTCCGCTTCGACATCTCGGACCGCATGTGCGCGGTGCTGCCTTTCTTCCATTCGTTCGGATTCACCTGCACCTTCTGGCTCCCGATGCTCACCGGCTTCGCAGTGGCGTACCACGCCAACCCGCTCGACGTTGCCACGATTACCGAGCTCGTCCGGAAGGAGCGACTCACGGTCCTGCTCGCCACGCCGACGTTTCTCCTCACCTACATGCGCCGCGCCACGCCCGAGGATTTCGCCAGCCTGCGCATCGTCGTGACCGGCGCGGAGAAGCTGAAGCCGCGCCTCGCGGACTCGTTCCAGGAGAAGTATGGCCCGCGTCCGATGGAAGGCTATGGCGCGACCGAGCTTTCGCCCGTCGTCTCCGTCAACCTGCCGGACGTCACGCTGGGCGGTATCAGCCAGACGGGCACGAAGGCGGGCGGCATCGGGCATCCCATTCCCGGCGTGGCGGCGCGCGTGGTCGACATCGACAGCGGGCGCCCCGTCCCCAACGGCCGCGACGGCATGCTGCAGGTGAAAGGGCCGAACGTGATGCTCGGCTACCTGAACCAGCCCGAAAAAACCGCCGAGGTGCTGCACAACGGGTGGTACACGACCGGGGACGTCGGCCACATGGACGACGAGGGGTTCCTTTTCATCACGGACCGCCTGTCCCGCTACAGCAAGATCGGCGGCGAGATGGTGCCGCACCTTGCCATCGAGGAGAAGCTCCTCGAGGCCCTCCACGCGATGCACCACGTCCTCTTCGTCACCGCAGTGGAGGACGAGCGCAAGGGCGAACAGCTCGTCGTGCTTTACACGAGCGAGGCCGGATCCGCGGACGACCTGCACCGCATCGCCGGCGAGTGCGACATCCCGAACCTGTGGAAGCCGCGGCGCGACAATTTCATCCCCATCGCCCACCTGCCTACGCTTGGCTCGGGCAAGCTGGATTTGAAACGGCTGCGCGAATTCGCGGCGGAACAGGTGAAGAACCGAACGGCAGGAGCCGCTTGAGGTAGGGACCGATCCCCGCCAAGTGGAAGGAGAGAGCATGAGGACCAGCAAGGACGCCAGCATGAAGACGCAACTGAAATGTGCCCTGCTCGCCGCCGTGCTGGCCGCGGGGCTGAGCGGATGCACCACCTTGGAAATGAAGGGCACGCCTTTCTACACCGGCGAGTACGGCATCCGCAAAGGCCACGCGGAGGACCGCGTGAACGTGTGGCCCCTCCTGTACTACCGCGAACCGGCCCTGTCAATCGCGTGGCCGTTTATCGAAAAGACCGAGGAGCACTTCGCGCTGCGCCCCGTCTTTTCCGTGTACGGCACGGATGACCCCGACCGCGTGTACAACCTCCTGTGGCCCTTCGGCCAGTTCAACTTCAAGAACCACCAGCACCGCATCTTCCCCGCGTTCTGGGGCAACGACTACGCCTGCGTCTTCCCTCTCTACTGGCACTTCGGGCATCCCCTGGGCACGAAGGGCGGCGTGGATACGCTGCTCCCGCTCTGGTGGTACGACCGGGATTCGAGCGGATACAATGCCTGGTTCGCCGGGCCGTTTTTTCATTTCAGGAACCGCGACCATGAAACCGGCTGGCATCTCGGGCCGCTTGTGGGCAATTACGAGGAAGGCCCGGACTACTATCGCTTCCTGCTCTGGCCGCTGTGCCAGCAGTGGTCCCGCGACCGGGACGCGGAACACGGGTCCGCCGTGCTGCCGCTCTACTGGTCTTCCCGCGACCGGGCGGGATCGCGCTTCCTCTCCCTCCTCTACTCGGGCGGCAGCAACTCGGCGGGCGATGACCGCTGGAACCTGCTCCTGCCGCTCTTCTATAACCGGCAGAACGGGGATGCCCGCACGGTGGCCACGCTTCTGGGCGGCTATCGCGCAGACAGGAATCGTTCAGCCTGGGTCGCCCTTCCCGCGCTCTCGGGCGGGAGCCGCACCGCCAATTCCGGCGATCTCTGGGCGCTCGGCCCCATCGCTCATCGCGGCTGGGGCCCCGGGCGCAGCAGCAGCCACATCGTCCCGCTCTACTACCGGGAGAAGACCGCGGATGATTCGCTGTTCGTGTCCCTGCCCTGGTCAGCCCGCAAGAGCGCGGACACATCCTGGGAGCTGCTGCCTCCCGTCTACTATCACCACCGCTCAAAGGCCGGCGAGGCGCGGGTTTCCCTGCTCTACGCGCAGGGCCGCTCGGAAAAGGATCATTCCGAATGGTCAACGCTCGTGCCGCTCTACTATCGCAGCAAGTCGCCGGACGAATCGCTGCTGGCCACCTTGCTCGGCGGCTACAGCACCGATGCCGAAGGACGCCACTGGCTGATCTATCCGCTGCTTTCCTGGGGCAGCCGCTCCGCGAATGCGCGCGACCTCTGGCTGGTTGCGCCGTTCTTCCACTCGCGCAGCGTGCAGGGCAAGGTCACGCAGCAGCACCTTCTCCCGCTTTACTACCGCAACCGCGAAACGGACACGCTCCTGTCGCCGCTGTTCGCGCACTGGAAGAACGACGGGGAATCGACCACGACGCTGGTGCCGCCCCTGCTCTCCTTCTACTCCTCCGCCCCGCAGGCGCACGATCTCTGGGCCCTCGCCGGCCTCGCCCACTTCAGCTGGGGCAAGGAGGCACAATCGGACCATGTGCTGCCGCTCTATTATCGCAACTCCAGGAGCGGCACGTTCGTCTCCGCCGCGTTCATGCGCTGGGGCGACGACAAGAGCAGAACGACCGTCTTCCCCCCCGCCCTTTCGTGGAAGACCGAACAGCCGCGCCGCAGCGACCTGTGGCTGCTTGGCCCGCTCGCCCACCTGAGCTGGGGAGAGGACGCCGCGACGTCCCACGTCCTGCCCCTCTATTACTCCGACCGGCGCAGCGATCTCTTCGCTTCGCTGCTCTACACGTCATGGACCGAGGGCGCCGCCACCCACCGCGTGATCCCCCCGCTTCTGTCGGCTTACACGCGCGAGGGGAACAAGCGTGAGCTGTATGCGCTGCTGGGGATGTTCTACCAGCAGTGGGGCAGGAGCGACTCCGAGGGCCATCTGATCCCCCTGTACTACTACGACAGCGAAAAGACGTTCCTCACGCCGCTCTTCGGGTGGAAGAAGACCGGCGATTCCCAGTACACGTACCCCGCCACACCGCTCCTGGGATTCTGGGGCGGGCGCAAGACCGGGGGATGGCTCTTCCCGCTCTTCTCGTACCGGGGCGATAAGGACGGCACGGACTACGGCGGCAACTTCCTGTGGGGCTGGTATGGCCGCCGGGGCGAGACGTACCGGTCCGGAATGTTCCCCCTGTACGGATATCAGCGCGACGGCGCCGCGCCGGCAAAGGATGCCCCGGCCACGCCCGGCAGCTACGGCAAGAGATTCTGGTCCCTGCCCATCTGCTGGTACCGCAACAAGGTCGACATCACCCGCCCCGCCGGCGGCGGGAGCTGCGTGCGGACCGAGCGCACATCGAACGGGTGCTTCCCGCTGTGGAGCTATTCGAGCGAGCCCCTGCCAAGCGGGAAAGGCAACGAAACGTCCGGCTCGCTCCTGCTGCTGCTCTACGATTACATGCGCACCGTAACGCCCAAGGCCTCCGCGCCGGATGAAAAGGACGTGTGCGTACGCACCCGCGTATTGTGGCGCCTCTGGCACTACGAGCGCGTGAACAACGACGTGAGCGTGGACGTGTTCCCCGCCATCACCTACGACCGCCAGGGCACCACGCTCAGGAAGGCTTCCTTCCTCTGGCGGCTCTTCCGCTACGAGCGCGGGCCGGACGGCAGAAAAGTCGACCTTCTGTTCCTGCCGGTCGTGCGCCAGAAAGGCAAGGCACCATGAGCAACAAGCACATCCGCTGGCTGTATGATCAACTGCCCGGGCTGGTCCAGGCGGGCGTCCTGTCCGCCGATGGCGCCGAGCGCCTGCGCGGACACTACGGGAATGCGCCGCTGCGCTCGGGCCGCACGATCGCGCTGACGATATTCAGCGCGCTGGGCGCGGCCCTCATCGGCTCCGGCATCATTCTGCTGCTGGCCCACAACTGGGAGGGCCTCGCGCGGCCGGTGCGCTGCGTGCTTTCCCTCGCGCCGCTCGTCGTCACGCAGCTGCTGTTCCTCTGGACGCAGGTATCGCGGCGCGACTCCGCGCCCTGGCGCGAAGGCACGGCCATGGCCGTGTGCCTCTGCATCGGCGCATCGATCGCGCTGGTCGGCCAGACCTACCACATTCCCGGCGACCTCGGGCAGTTTCTACTCGTCTGGTCCCTGCTCGGCCTGCCGATGATCTACCTCGCCCGCTCCACGTTCGCCTGCATCCTGTACTGGGCGGCCATCATCGGCTGGGCCGGCTACGAACAGGCGCAGGCGGGCCAGGCGGCGCTCTTCTGGGCCCTGATGGGCGCCTCGCTCCCGTTCGTCGCGCGGGAGGCAAAGCGCGATGTGGAATCACCGCAGTTCGCCTGGCTCTGCTGGGGGCTCACGCTCTGCCTGCTGATCGCCACCGGCATCGTTCTCGAGGGCTGCGTGCCCGGCCTCTGGATCATCGTCTATGCGTCGCTCGCGGGGGTCTTCTATCTCGGCGGGCACGCCCTCCAGCGGAGCCGGCCCTCCGCCGCCTGGAGCGCTTTCATCACCGCCGGGCGCCTGGGCATCCCCGCGCTGGCGTTCATCTTCACCTGGGAGGACGTGTGGGAGCACATCGGCTGGGACCATTGCCGCTGGACCGCCCGGTTTCATCCCCTGGCCGCGACGCTGGACTACGTGCTGACCGGCGCGCTCCTCGTCGCGGCGGTTGCCCTGCTCGTCGCCGCCTGGCGGCGGGACCGCGCCCGCATCGTCTACGGCATCATGCCGGTGCTTGCCACGGCGGCCTACGCCCTGGCCTGCCTCGTGATTGCAGGAGTGCCGATGCTGCTGTTCAACGTCTACATGTTCGCGCTGGGGCTCTTCACGATCTCGGCTGGCATCCGCGGCGGCCGCCTGGGCACCCTGAACGGGGGCATGCTGATTCTCACCGCCGTCCTGGTCGCGCGCTTCTTCGACAGCGACCTCGGCTTCGTCGCGCGCGGGGTCGCCTTCATTCTCATCGGCGTCGGCTTCCTGTCCGCCAATCTCGTCATGGTGCGGAAGAGCAAGGGAGGTGCACAATGAACCGGCGACAAACTCTGCTCGGAATCTTCGCGGCCGTGGCCGCGCTCCAGATCGCCGTCCCGCTTTCCATGATCGCCAAGCGCGAGATCGCCCTGCGCGAAGGCGTGCCCTTCAAGTTCCGGACCGCGCCGGTGGACCCCTACGATGCGTTCCGCGGCCGGTACGTGGCGCTGCGGGTTGAGCAGGCCACCCATCACATGGCCAACGCCGGCATGTTCGAACGCGGCCAGCGCGTTTACGCCCAGCTGGAAACAGACAAGGACGGCTTCGCGCTGATCCGGAAAGTTGTGGCCGACCGGCCCGCGGAGGGGGAGTTCATCCAAGCCCGCGTGCAGTACGCCAGCGGCACCAACCTCAGCCTGAAGTGCCCGTTCGACCGCTACTACCTGCCGGAGAAGATCGCGCCCGAGGCGGAGCGGGCCTACTGGAGCAACAGCAACCGCACGAACCGTAACGCGTACGCCCTGGTGCGCGTGCGCTCCGGGTTCGCCGCGCTGGAAGACCTGATCGTGGACGGTCTGCCCATTTTGGAGTTCGTGCGCCAGCACAAGCAGCCATGACGATCGCCGGCACATTATTCCTGAAGGCCCTGCGCATAGGAGCCGCCTCCTACGCCGGCTTGTTCCTCTTCGTGTTTGCCAGCCAGAAGCGATACGTCTACTTTCCCGACCGCGACGTGGGGCTGACGCCCGGGGCCCTGCGCCTGCCCTACGAGGAGGCGCTCCTGTCGACCGCGGACGGGCAGCGGCTTGGCGCGTGGTTCATTCCGGCCGCCCCCTCCAACCGCATTGACCTTACGATCCTCTTCTGCCACGGCAACGGCGGCAACATCAGCCATTCGGTGGGGTCCGCCGAAACGTTCCACAAGCTCGGCTTCGACGTGCTCTTGTTCGACTACCGCGGCTATGGAACCAGCACGGGCAAGCCCTCGGAAGAGGGAACATACCGGGACGCTGACGCGGCCTGGGACTACCTCACCGTGAAGCGCGGGATCCCGCCCGGGCGGATCGTGCTCTTCGGGCGATCCCTCGGCGGAGCGATCGCCGCCGAACTGGCCGCCCGCGTCAAGCCCCGGGCGCTCGTCCTTGAGTCATCCTTCACCCGCGCCGCCGACATGGCCGCCCAGATGTTTCCCTTTCTGCCATCCCGACTGCTCTGCCGGTTCGGGTACAACACCGTGGCCTCGGTGCGCAAGGTGGCGTGCCCGGTCATCGTCGCGCATGGCCCGGAGGACGAGATGATCCCCTTCCGCATGGGCGAAAGGATCTTTGCGCAGGCGCATGAGCCGAAGCGCTTCATCGCTTTTCGCGGCGCTCACAACGATGGCGGGATGGACGTGGACGCAGACTACCGGCACGACTTCATGCTGTCGTTTCAATAGGAGACAAATCACTGGCGTCCCATGGGGCCGCCAAGGCTGAAGCGGTTTAGGCTGTAGGCTATTAGGGAAAGCGAAAGATCTTGGTCTTCGGACGTCGTAAATGACGTAAGGCGCAAGTGGGGAGAAATCCTGGAGTTTCCTAACAGACTAACAGCCTATCAACCTGCATCCTGTGGGATGCTACTGGAGACAAATATGGAAATTCTGATCTGGCTGCTGGTCATTCTGAATGCGGTCATGCTCTGGAAACTCGGCGGCATGCGAAGGCTCATCGAGGAGCTGCAGCGCCTCCAGGAAAAAACGCAGAAATCCGTGGACTGGATGGCACACCGCCCCGCCACGGCCGCGGCCCCGCCCCTTGCCCCGGCCGAAAAGCCGGCGCCAGGCCCGGTATTGAAGCCCGTTGCCCCTGCGGCCGCGCCTGCGGCAAAACCCCTCGCGAACCCGCCGCCCATGCCGCACGCCGTTGCCGTGACGCCCATGCCGTCGTCCGCCCCGATCTGGGCTGTCGCGCCGCCAAAGCCGCCGTCGAAGACCGCGGAGGCCGCGAGGGAGATCCTGCAGAAGATGTGGAACTGGTTCCTGTGGAACCAGGAAACGCGGCCCGCCGGCGTGAGCCTCGAATACGCCATCGCGAGCACCTGGCTGCTGCGCATCGGCATCCTCGGCGTGGTCATGTTCGTCGCCTTCTTCCTGCGCTGGTCCTACCAGCAGCACCTGCTCGGGCCCGGCGCGCAGGTCGGGATCACGATTTTCACCGGCCTCGGCATGCTGGTCGGTGGCATGCGGCTGCTTGGCAAGAAGTACAACCTCATCGGCCAGGGGCTCCTCGGCGGCGGGCTGCTGAGCCTGTACTTCAGCGTCTATGCGACCGGCCCCGGCATCCACAGGCTCCTGCCAATCGAGGGCGTGTTCGGGCTGATGATCCTGGTCACCGTCGTGGCCGGCTTTCTTTCCGTGCGCGTGAACTCGCTGCTGATCGCCGTGCTTGGGCTCGCGGGCGGCTATCTCACGCCCGTCCTCCTCCGCACGTCCACGCCCGCGCTGCCCGGCTTCTACAGTTACGTGCTGCTGCTCACCGTGGGCATCCTCGCCGTCGCTGCGCGCAAGCAGTGGCGCCTGCTGCACTATCTGAGCTTCGTGTTCACCTACGCGCTCTTCATAGGTTCCCTCCTGGATGCGTACCGCGGCAAGCCGGACTTCTGGGTGGCCATTTCGTTCCTCACCGCCTTCTTCGTGCTGCACTCGGCGATGCCGGCGATCCACAACGTGCTGCGCGGCGCGGCCACCACGGTGCTGGAGATCATCCACATCGTCGCCAACGCCGCGCTGTACGCGGCGCTCGGCTACCGCCTCGTCGCGGACGCCTGGGGCCGCCCCTACCCGGCCCTGCTCTCGCTCGGCCTGGCGCTGTTCTTCGCGGCGCACGTCGGCATGTTCCTCTGGAAGCGGCTGCAGGACCGCACGCTGCTGGTGTGCCTGCTCGCGCTGGCCGGCGCGTTTACGATGTGGACGCTGCCGCTCGTGATGGAGAAGGAAGCGCTGACCATCTGCCTCGCGCTGCTGGCCTTTGTGTTCCTCTGGATGGGCCGCAAGATCGGCAGCGTGTTCCTGCAGAACCTGGGCCAGGCGCTGTACCTGGCGGTCTTCGCGCGGCTGCTCGTCCTTGACCTGCCCCGCAACTACGGCCATCTGCCCTTCGGCCAGCAGCAGGAGGCGCAGTACTGGAAGGGCATGCTCGACCGGCTCTGGACGTTCGGCATCTCGATCGGCTCCGTGGCCGCCGCCTTCCTGGTCCAGCGCCGCAACGTGCCCGTGAACCCGCGCCTCTCGGTCGCCGCGGCCACGGACATCCCGGAAGTGATCCCGCGCACCTGGACCGCCGCGGCGTTCTTCTGGTTCGGCGTTCTCTTCGCCTTCCTGTTCGCGCACCTGGAGCTGAGCCGGATGTTCGGCTTCTGGCCGTCGATGCGCCCGCCGGTGCTGACCGCGCTATGGTGCGGCATGGCCGGCTATTTCCTCTGGAAGTACCTCTTCGAGGAGCGCAGCCCCGTCTTCTTTGCCGCTCTCTTCGTGTTCGTCCTCGGCGCCCTGCTCAAGCTCTTCGCGTACGACGTGATGCTGTGGCGTGTCGACGAGTTCATCTACCGCGTCGACTACACCGCCCTCCTGGCGCTGGCCCGGCTGCTGGACTTCGGGTTGCCGCTGCTGCTCCTGCTCGCGGGGTTCCGCCTGTTTGCGGCGCGGCCGGAGTGCCGCGCCGCCTCCGCCGTCTTCGGGTACGGCGCGCTGGCGCTGCTCTTCGCCTACACATCGCTCGAGCTCAACAGCCTGCTCTTCTGCAAGCTGAAGGCGTTCCGCGCCGGCGGCATCTCCGTGCTCTGGGCGTTCTTCGGGGTTTCGTTCATCACGGGCGGAATCTGGCGCAACGTGCGATTGCTGCGCTACGCCGGGCTCCTGCTCTGCGCCATCGTGGTGGGCAAGGTGATCATGGATACCGCGCCCATGGAGATGATGTACCGATTCATTGCGTACCTCGTCCTCGGCGTCCTCCTCCTGCTCGGCTCCTTTGCCTACATCTATTCCAGCCGCAAGTTCACCACGCAGGATGAGGAGAAACATCCATGACCCGCAGAACATTGATCCTGCTCGCCGCCTTGCTGACCTCCGCGCAGGGCCGCGCGGACGCGCCCGACCGCGCGCTGTTCCCGTTCGTCAAGGACCTCGCCCCGCCGGACGACCGGCCCAACACGCTCGGGGTCGTCCTGGTGGACGAGGAGGTGCTGGCGGCCACCGACGACCGCTACGCCAGCCTCCGCGTCCTGACGGAGGCCCAGGCCGAGACGCCCTTCCTTGTGCGCACCCGCCGCATCTTCCGGCGCGGGATGCAGCAGGTCGAGGACTCCCTGCGAACGGTGTCTCTGCGCACGCGCGAGGACAACGCGATTGAAATCATCCTGAGCCGGGAGAAGGATAGCGACACCCCCTCGTCCCTCCAGTTCGACACGCAGGAGCGCAACTTCGAAAAGAGCGTCAGCATTGAAGGCAGCGTCAGCGGCGCCGAATGGGTCCTGCTGGCGGGACCAAAGCCGATCTTTGACTACAGCCGGTTCCTCGACATGCGCAATACGCGCGTCGAGTTCCCGGCCGGGCCCTATGCGCAGTACCGGGTGATGGTCTCGAACATCACGGAGCGCACCCAGTCGCCCATGACCCAGTTCGCCCGCGACACGCGCGACGGAAAGCTGGTCAGCGAAGTGGAGAACACCAGCTTCCTGCGCAACGACTTTCGCATCGACCGGATTCGCGCGTTCGAGCAGAAGCCCACTGAAGTCCGCGCAGAGCTCATCACGCGCGACTACACCGTCACGGATTTCGCGGTCACAAACAACGCGAAGGAAAAGACGACGGTCGTGACCTTCCGCACAGCGCGCGCGCCACTGACCTCGTTTACCCTCATCGCCGACGATCCGAACTTCAGCCGCACCTGCACACTGGAGGCGACGGATGCGCGGGACGCCAGCCAGCCCTGGGCCCAGGTCGCCAGCGCCCGGCTCACGCGGGTGCGCGCGGGCCAGTTCCACATGGAGGATCTGGGCCTGGTCCCGGGCCGCGCCTGTCGCTTCCGCAATTATCGCCTTACCATTCTCAATCAGGACAGCCCGCCGCTGCGCATCACCGGGATTGCCGCCAAGGGCGAGGTCCACGAGCTGGTGTTCTTCGTCGACCGCGCGCACTCCTACCGGCTGCTGTACGGCGGGGACGGCGCGCCCGTGCCGCAGTATGACATCGGCGCGGTGCTGCAGAGCGCCGAGACCGCGACGATGGACGCGTATCATGCCGGCGACCAGAAGCCGAACCCGGAATACCGGCCGGGCCAGGTAAAGCGGTTCACGCTCGACGGCCGCAAGCTCATGGTCGGCGCGATCGTTCTGATGGTGGGCGTTCTCGCCTGGATCGTCATCGCCGCCGCCCGCCGCCTCGAGCCGCCGTCGCCCGGGGCGTAGAAGGACGAGAGATCGGACGGAATCGGCATCGGAATCGGGATCGCTTTTCGCTCGATCCGGTCGGGGCCTCCTGCTCGGACTCGCAGACGCAGCAATTGCCCCGACGCGGAACGCCGCGGACGACCTCCCGTATTCCGAGAAGCGAGGCCGATTCCGAGGCCGATTCCGATCCCGATTCCGATTCCGGCGCAGACGGGGGGGGGGGCGGCGGGCACTCCCACAAGATTACGAGCAGGCCAGTTGAAGGACTTGCGTCGCAAATCAGTGGCGTGGTTTACCGCGCCCATTGGATTTGGCTCGTCGTGTCCCTCGCTTGAGCCTGTTTTTGATGGCGTCAAAGGCTTCGCGTTTGCCTTCCACTTCCGACCATCGCTGGATCTCATAGAGATCCACGTCATGCTTTGACGCCACAAGGATCGCCTGCTCAAGGCATTCCATGTCGTTGTCGTGGTAGTACCATGCAAGTCGGTCCTTCACACAGTCGGTAGGCGAGATGATCCTGACAACGCCGGTGTCCGTAGTGATCTCATCGATCTGCTTCACCGGCTCTTCGCCAACACCAAGGGGGCCGGGAGGGAACTCGATCAATAGCGGCGTGCCTGGGTGACGGAAGTAGCGGTGTTCCTCGCTGAACCCCAGAGACTGCATCGCCTCCCTTATTGCGCTGCGCTTCGCGAATCCGGCATTCACAAAGTCGAGATCCACAGAGACATATTTCTCCGCGCTGTAGATGGACACACAGGAGCCGCCGGAAAGAACGACATTGATGCTGCGGCGCCGGAATTCTGCCGCGATGAAGGCGGCTAGCTCCAGCCGGGACATGTCTGCAACAAGCTTCACAACGGTTTCCCCCGTCGTCGAGGTCGCCTGCGGACGACGCGCAGGCGTTCCTGCTCGTCAGGGGGATAGAATCCCAGCGCTTTCACGAGCAGAGCGCTCAGTTCCCTCAGAAAGGAGTACCTGGGGTTGAATCGATATAGCCTGGTTCTTCCCGCCGTGTAACTAACAAGGACTCCTCCGGTTTCCAGCCGGTCCAGTTGTTTCTGTATGCCGGAAAGGTCCGTGTCGAAGAACTTGGCAATCTCGCTCGCATACCCCTCTTCGCGAGCGAGAATGAACAGCAGACATCTCTCTGCGTTTGTCGATCCGAGCAGCGGCTCCAGCATGGCACAACCCCTAATCCTGTCATCGTCCGTACTATCCGCATCACCATCATGTATGGTTATATCACCACAATAGATGGTACTATCCCATGCCTCCTCTGCGGCGGCAAGCGTTTGTTTCAGTCGTTCGCGCACGCAATTGCCCACACACACCGAACGCCAGCGGAGGTCCTCCCCGTATTCAGAGAAGCGAGGCCGATGCCGATGCCGAGGCCGAGGCCGGCGCAGATGATCACATGCCGCTGTAGGCCGGGCCCGTCTTCTTCCGAAAGAGGATGCGTGATCAGACGGAATCGGGATCGGAATCGGGATCGCTTTCGCTCGATCCGATCGCAGGTCCCCTCGGACTCGCAGCCGCAGCAATAGCCCCACACACACGCCGAACGCCGCAGAGGACCTCCGACGTTCCGAGAAGCGAGGCCGATTCCGAGGCCGAGGCCGATGCCGATCCCGATTCCGATCCCGGCGGAGATGATCACATTCCGCTGTCGGTCGGGCCCGTCTTCTTCCGAAAGAGGACGAGTGATCAGACGGCATCGGCATCGGAATCGGGATCGCTTTCGCTCGATCCGGTCGGGGCCGCCCCCTCGGACTCGCGCACGCAATAGCCTCGCTGGCCAAGCCTCGTCAGCATCGCTACAATGCGGTCCAGCAACTGCTTGGCTTCTTCATTTCGTTCGCGTGACAAGACGTCGCACACCTGTAGAACATCCTGGATGGCTGCACACTCAAGCGTTGAACCGCGAGCGATCTCGAAGAACCGGCGACGATCAGCCTCCGTGGCCTTGCCGTTGCCCTCGGCAATGTTGAGAGGGATCGACTGCGAGGCGCGCAGCAACTGGTCCTTGGTCGTGCGTTGATCGCCCTTAAGTTCCTTGCAAAGCCGATGCGCCCAGCCAACATACTCGATGGCGGCACGATAGACATCCAAGCTCTCATGGGCAAACGCCACGGCGAACCTCCGATGTTCCGAGAAGCGAGGCCGATGCCGATCCCGATGCCGATGCCGATTCCGATGTCGGCGACAATCACATGTCGCTGTAGGCCGGGCCGCCGCCGCCTTCGGGAGGAGTCCACTCGATGTTGCGGAGCGGATTCTTGATCTGGCAGGTCTTGCAGTGCAGGCAGTTTGTGAACGAAATCCGAATTTGCTTTTCGGCGTCGTCCCACTCGTAGACCTGCGCCGGGCAGAAGCGCGTGCAGGGGGCGTCGTATTCGGCCTTGCACCTGCGGCACTGTTCCCGGTCCAGGATTTTCAAATGCGAGGGCTGATCCTCCTCGTGCTTGGTGCCGGAGTGGAAAAGGTCGGTGAGCAGGTCGAGCTGCTGCTTGGAGCTGTTCGCCTTCGGCGGGGCGGGCGGCTTGCGGCCCGCGCCGCAGCGTAACAGGCCGACGTGGTCCGGCTCGCGCCGCACGCGGCCGGGCGGCAGCGCCCCGCCCGTCAGCAGGCTCATGCCCGTGGCGGCGACGCCGGCGAGCGTTCCGAATTTGAACGAGGCGCGCACGTTACGGACCTTGTGCAGATCCTTCCAGCCCTGCGTGCGCTGCAGGCGCGCAGGATATTCCTGCAAGCAGGCCGTCGACCAATCCTTCTTCTGCCAGCAATCCCAGAGCGCGTCGCCCGCGGCCGTCCCGGAATAGACCGCCAGGTGGATTCCCTTCAGGCGCACGGAGTCGAGCAGCCCGCCGCCATCGCCCACGATGATCGCGCCGTCCGTGGCCAGTTCGGGAATTGCAAAATAGCCGGCCTCGGGCAGGACCTTGGCGCCATAGGCCGCCACCTGGCCACCCTCGATTTCGCGCGCGATCAGCGGGTGGGCCTTAAAGGCGCGGAAGAGATCGTGAGTGCTGATTTCCGTCGGCTTGTAGTCGAGCGCCGTGACAAGCCCGACCGCGACGCGGGTGGGGCTCACGCGGTACACAAAGCCGCCGCCATACGTCTGCATATCGAGCGGGTAGCCGAAGGTGTGGATGACCTGCCCTACGCGGTCGGGTGCCGCCGGCACGTCGAAGAGCTCCTTGATCCCGATGGCATAGGCCTGAGGATTCCGGCCCTCGGCCAGGCGCTTGCGCTCAATCAGCTTGTCGGTGAGATACCCCGCCGCGCCTTCGCCCAGGACCACAACCTTGGCCCGGATATCCGCGCCGGGAGAAAACTGTGCGCGCTGCGCGCCGTGTTTGTCCAGGCCGCAATCGTGGAGGCGGACGCCCGCCACGCGATCCCCTTCCCACAGCAGCTCAGCGCCGGGCATGTCGGTGTAGATCTCGGCGCCGGCGGCCTCCACCAGGCCGGCCATCCACTTGACAAAGCGGGAGAGCGAAATGATCGGCATGCCGAGCGAATGCATCTCGGGGGGCGCCCAGGGAACCCGCGTCGATCCCCCGGCCGAAAGCCGGCACATCAGTTCCTGCTTCACCTGCGTCAGCACCGGCATCGCCGCGCGCTCTTCCGGGGTGAGCAGTTCGGACAGTGAGGAAGGGTCAAGCACCGCGCCGGACAGAACGTGCGCGCCAACCTTGGCCCCTTTCTCAATGATCATGATCGAGGGCTTGGGGGTCTTCTTCTCGTCGCAACGCCGCAGGAGCCGCAGCGCCGTCGTCAACGACGCCACGCCCGCTCCCACGCACAGCACATCCACTTCGATGGTATCCCGCTCCACAGCGTTCTCGCTCATTAGAATGCTCCTGGGCCTAAACTACTTTGGTGCCGAACAGAGGATTATTGAAAAAGCCTTCTCGCATAGCCAGATTTTTCTTTGCGGCGGGATGGCGAGGGGCGCATGTGAGTTCCGGGGATCGCCGCCCGGGGGAAGATGCGGCGAAGCTCGGAGAGAACGCGGCGGGGTCGCCGCATCTCCAGTCGGAGTTGCCCGTTGTCGCTCCCGGCTTGCTTCTGGAGTCGCGACGCCCTCGTCGCGGAGATAAAGAAACGCGCCTGAACGGACAACTCCCCGGAACTCACATGCGCCCGATGGCGAGGATGGCAACCGTCAAGCCCGCGGAAATATGCTTCCTGTAACACGGGCATCAAGAATGGACGGGGTGAGGACCCCACGTCAAGCCGGCCGGCAGCCGTCGGAAGTATCGCCACCCCCCCGCCAGTTTGCGCAACAGGCGCTGTTACTTGCTCGCGGCTGCTTCGGCTTTACCGACAGACGGCTTCTTCGCAGCTTCACTTTTTGGATGCTGGGTTTCGTAGGCGGCAATCATTTCCTTCAGGCTGTCGACGAACTTCTTGGGTCCGCCCTCCTGATAGCCAGTCGTTCCCACCAGCTCGCCCTCCGGAGACAGAAGGACAACGGTCGGATAGCCCCGGACTTCATATTTCTTGGCCAGCGCCGCATTCTGCTCCTTCAGCTTCTTGTTCTGCGCCTTCTTCCGAGGAAAGTCCACCAAGATGCAGACCAGGCTCTCTTTGGCGTACTTCCGGAAAGCGGCTTTGCTGAAGACTTCCGCATCGAGCTTTATGCACCACCCACACCAGTCGGAGCCGCTGAAATCAAGCAGCATGTACTGGCCCGACTTGCTTGCGCTCGCCGAGGCCTTCACATAATCCGTTTCCCAGTCGGCGGCCCGCGCCTGCACGCCCCACGCGACACCGATCGCGACCACCAATCCTGCCAGCGTTCTTCTGTTCATCGCATCTCCTTTGTTGTGGGCTTCATCGAGCTCAGAAATCCGGCGTCAGACCGTGCGCGCGCATGATTGCTTTGCAGGCCGGGATGTCGACCAGGAGGCCGACGCTGCTCTGCGCTTCCACGGGTGCTGGACTCGAGCAGATCGTAGGACCTGTCGTCATATCCAAGACGTTTTCGTAGAGCTTTCACACCGTGTCTTGTCCTTGTGCTTTTGCCGCTAAACTATGAAAACTTCGGGCCAGTGTCGAAGAGATTCCGCAGCGCGAAGGAGGCGAAACTACGAAATGCGCGAAGCGCGCCAAAAGAAGGCGCTACCAGGTTTGCGTCAAATAAAGAGACTCAACTGACGGAGAGGCATGTATCGTTCCGGCGTAGATCGCTCCCATCAGCGCTCATCTCCGGAACAGCACGATCTGGAACTCAGCCGGCCGCGCGGTCGGCTGAGTTCCAGATCGAATGTGTTGAACGTTTCCTGCTGCCTTGGTTGTTCCGACTAAGCGTAACCGACGAAGTGTGCGATCAAGTGTAGCGACAATTTTCTCTGTCACTGGAAACTGGTTACTGATTACTTCCTTCGCGTGCATTCGCGGCAAGCCCCTTCCTTGCCTATAACTTGACCTGCATGGCGAGTGATGTGTTTTACACACGGCGTCACTACTGTGTACGGCTCTGAAAAGGATAGGGACGGTTCTCCGAACCGTCCGCGGACGCCTCGGAGAGGCGTCCCTACCCCTTAGCATGCGAAGGGACTTATGCCGCCGTGTATAGTTCACAACCGTAAGCATCCTATATGAAGTTACCACAGTGTTTGATCGCGGCGTGCCGCGCGGTCGGCTGAGTTCCAGATCCAGCTCGATGCTCCGCTCAAAGCGACTGCGTGTTCAAGCCGCTGATTCATCCCCCGGAAAACCGAAAGGAAGTCTTGGCGTCCCGGAGGATCGAAAAAATCCCTTTCGCGACTTTCGCGCCCCGCCCGCCATAGCCTTGCGCGAAGGCCGGGTGTTTCGTGGTGGCTTCGGGTTCAGGTTCCGGACGGGCCCGACATTTCACGGGCGGAAGAGCACGCGGTCGAAGTCGGATACCCCGACGCGCCGCAGCAACGCAAGATGAGGCATGAGTTCCGCCGTTTCCGCGGCATCATGCGCGTCCGTCCCCAGCGCCAGCTTCACTCCGCGCTCCAGGCAGGCCTCGAAGAAGAGCGCGTCCGCCTCCTGGACGTGAAAATTGATCTCCGCCGCCACGCCCGCCGCCGCCAGCATATCGGCCAGCGGCGCGAACAGGTGAGAGGGGCACGTCAAGCCGGACTGGCGAAAGAACCGGAGCGGATGCGCAAGCACGTTGATCGGGTGCGCGAGCAGGCGCTCGTTCTCGCGCATGAACAGACGCTCGACCTCCCCTGGCGTTCTCCCCCCCCTTGGATTCCCGTCGATCGCATGGATCGCGCCGATGAACAGGTCCCATCCCCTGCGGTCTTCTTCCGCCAGCAGGAGGCTGCCGTCCGAAAGCAGGTCCAGCTCCAGCCCGACGCGGACGAATTCGCTTCGCAGTCCGGCCGCGCGGCGGACATACTCCGGCATCCTTCCCCGCCCGCGCCGCCACGCGTCCTCCACCATGCCCCGATCGGTTTGCCATCGCCAGCTCCAGGCCTCCTCGGGCGGAAAGTAGAGCTGGAACGTGTGGTCCACGAGGCACACGCCGCCCAGGCCCAGCAGGCGCGACAGGGCCACATCGGCAGCCGCGGAGACGGTCGTCGCGCAGTAGGAATACTCGGTGTGGCAATGCACGTCCACGAGGCCGGGGGCCTCGGCGTACAGCGCATGCTCCCGCACCTCCACGCTGTTGCCCGCGACCCGCACATGCAGGAAGCAGTACGGCGCATCGCCGGCCGCGCGTAGCGTGCAATACTGCACCCCGCCCACCGTGTGCAGCGGCTGGCCGGGATGAAAGTGCCCGCTCAGCGAGAGGAGCACGCCCGCTTTCTCATAGGAGCCCCGGATGGCATCCGCGTTTTTCGGAACATAGGGATAGGGGTCGTCGATGGCGGGGTGCAGCGGGTTGTGCTGCAGCGCAATCAGCGGCAAGCCGGGATGCTCCGCGGCGCACCGGGCGGGCAGCGCCAGCTCATCGTCCCCGCGGCGGGTGTTGTCGGCTTCGTCGTACTCGGCGGAAAAGAGGAGCAGGCCGTACCCCTTGATCACATGCAGGCCAGGCTGGCAGCCAAAGAGCTCCGCATACCGGGCGAGGTCGCCGTCGTGATTGCCCGGCACCGCAAGGACGGGCAGCCCGGAGCGCTTTGCCTCCTCTGCGACCGCGCGCAGCGCCGCGTCGGTCTGCGCCGCGTCGAGGTACCTGCCCGCCGCATCGCCCAGCAGGACCAGCGCGTCCGGCGGCGTCCCGGCGTGCCGCATCCTGCGCAGCGCCTTGTTCAGCAGCAGCGGTCCCGCGATGCGCTCGCGCTCCGGACAGAAGAACGTTGCGCCCTCGCAGGGCGCGTGGTGCAGGTCCGTCAGCACCAGAAGGTTCAGCGGCTCGTTGGACATAAGCGCAGCAAAATACCGCAAACCGGGATCCGGCGCAACCATGCCGCGCTTGGGCCTGCGGTTCGCATCACGGCTGCGCAGCCCGCATAAAGCGGGCTCTACTGTGACAACGATCGGATCGCAGGAAAGCGCTGGAAGTCCCCGTCGGTCGAGCACAGCACACAGCCGTTCTCGATCGCCAGCGCCGCCACATCGGCGTCCGTCATCAGACTTCCATTCTGAACTGGCGACCTGGAGCGGAATGGTTTAAGTTTCCGCGCGGGACCGCTTATATCGGGAGCGGTCATGGACTCCTGAACCGCACGCAGAATCAGGCGAAAGGGCCGCGCTATGACAACTGAAGAGCGTTTTGAAAAAGTGGAGCAGGATCTGAGAGAGACAACAACGGAGCTGGGCTCCGCAAAGCGTCACATCCGCTGGCTGCTGGGATGCGCGACCCTCTTAATCCTGGGCTTCCTGACGTGCCTGTACGCCGCCATGAATGGGACCCTGCGGGTCAATGCAATCCAGACCAAGACACTGGTCGTCGCGGATGCGGACCGCCATACCCGCGTCCTGATGACCGTGGATCAGGAAGGGCCCTTGTTGCTCATGCGGGACGCCAACGGTCAGCCCCGTACATGGATCAACGTGGACAAGGATGGACCGGGGCTACACGTCGCTGATACGAAAGGGAAAATCGTATGGTTCGCGCCGTGAAGACAAGAATTGTTCATGAGCGCGAGTGCCCCACAAACGCTTATTTTGTTTCTGCCATATCCATTTCGCTGGCGTAGCCCCCTACAGCTTGGGTTTGCAGAGAAGAGAAGATTCACCACCCGCTTCGCTGGAGCCACGGAGAAGAAGAGAGGGAGCATCCTTCCGTGCACTCGGAAACCCAATGTTGCGCGAATTTGGCGCAGGGCGGTGGCTTCTTGGGCGCTTTCCGAGTTCCTGGCGAGGACTCCGCCCTGTGCAAAATTCGCGCAACGACTTCTCGGGAGAAGGCAGGGAGGCTGACGGGGTCCGCTCTTCTCCGTGTCTCCAGCGAAGCGGGTGGTGGATCCCCTCGCACTACAGGTTGTGGTTACGCCAGTCAAATGGATACCCCAGTTCCATTTTTCGGCCCAAAGGCGGCCCAATGCGAATGGCGGCCTAGAACGGGAGATCGCCAGGCTTCTTTTTGCGCGGGGAGTCGGCGGGGGGCACGACCGGGTCCTCGGCAGGCGAATCATGACCTCCTTGACCTGCGGTGGCGACGGGATCCTCCTGAGGTTTCGGCTGAGACGTAGCAGGCGTCACTTCGTCCGACTTTGACTTGTGCGAATGCTCATCATACTCATCCCAGGCGTACCACAGTCCGAGCACAGCCACCTCGCCAAGAACAACCTTACCAGTTCGGCCCGGGGCGGAGGCCCACGCCTTGTAATTCAGCCAGGACAGAGACCCCCCCTCGCGAAGCGGGCTCATCCATCTGGATGGCCGGATCACAGCTGTCAGGTCAGACCAGGTGCTGAACTCCTGCCTTATCCCCACATTGACGCCGCCCTCGGTTGCAGCAACAACAATCGCGGGGCCGCCGACATCCCCTTCAGCCTGAGCCAGCAGAATTGTATCGGTATCCCGCCATTCCGGCAGGAACCGAACAGGTCGTTCCTGCTGTAATGTGGCCGCTGCTCCAGCCTGCCCGAGCGCCGACGAGTCACCGGCCCGCCCGGACTCCGGCCCGACAAGCAAAACCGATGCACTTGCCAAAACTATTCCATGCAGAATTCTTTTCATTTTCCCACCTTATTCTTCAAAGCCACAGTTCTCCCTGCTCACACTCTTCTTCCGTTGCGATTTGCCGCGGGGCGTTCTCCGTCCTGACAGGCGCGACGAGAGCTCTGGCGATCTCCTCCCTCAGCGCCTGGTCTATCACTCCGCCGGCAACATTCTCAAGGGCCGTCCTTACCGTCGGGCCGCTCTTCATCGCCAGTGCGCGAACCGCGGCTCCTCGGGTGGCTGACGGCAGCGACGAATCAATGGCCGCTGCAATCAGTCGCTCCTGTCCGTAGCTCGACTGAACCGTTGCCAAGGCCCCCAGATAGAGGTCGGCCTCCGGCCCACCCAACGAAATGCCCTCCAGCAATACTGAACAGGCTTCATCGTTTCCCACTCCGGCCAAACCGTATGCCGCCACAACCCGGAGGTCCTGCGATTCTCCGATTTCCAGAACATGCTGCAGAGCCGGCGTTCGGGACGGGTCTGAGGGCGCTTCAAGAATCGCGGCCACACAGTCGGTAACTTCTCTCTCGGTCCGGGCTTCCGCGATTACCTTGAACAGGATCTCCACGGCCTCGGGTCCTTTGAGGGAAGCGAGCATACGCTTCGCTCTCGACCGGAATTCTTCATCCTCCGTCCTGGCTAGAAAACCAATCAGCCATTCTGCCACGGCAGGACTCCGGACATCTCTAAACGCCGCAAGGTATTGCCCGAGAGCCGGGTCACTTGTTCGCACCGTGAGTACAAGGCCGAGCGCCTCCGCCACGCTTCTTGCATCCCCACTTTGCACCTTCTTGCGAAGGGCTTCAGTCTCGCGGGCCACAGCGCCCGAGCTTGTCGGGGTACCTGGGTCCTCCGGTTCTGTTTCTTCTACAGCCGAGCCCGTAGCGAGCCTTGCTTGAGCGCCGGCGAGCGATATTCCGATGGGGGATTCCACGCCGGCGATTTCGCCTTTGAAAACGGCGTCCGAGCAAACAGCGACCGTTGACTGCTGCGTGTAACTCCTCTTCTTGGCGACAAGGCGGGGAAGCCTATTATCCCCCCCTATCGTAGGCGCCAACTTCTCTCCCTGCACTCCGACAGGAATCGGAGACCGCGGCAGGGCCACAGAGGTCTGTGGGCATGCCGCAGGCGTCATTGAGGGCCTGGGCCGGAGGAAGAAAAGCCCCCCCGCCACAAGCGCCGCCACCAGTGCGGCCCGGCAGAACCAGGCCGGATTTTGCGCCCGCCTCGTCATGGGAGGAAGGTCCTCTCAATAAAGCGTCCGTACATGCCGTCGTATTCTCCCTGCAGCGGGTCAATTCCGGACGGCAGGTTAATGCCCATCCATGAAGTGTTCCTTTCGGCCTTCTTCTGCCAGCGGAACATGAACTGCTGCACGCCAGAGCACCTCGGAGCCTTGAGGGACGCTTTGAAATGGTATTCGGTCGCATCAGAGAAGGCCCCGGTTTCACGATCCGTTAACCGGTAGATAGAGGTTCCCACCTTAGGTGGAATAGTCTTTCCGGTAGCCGTGGACCAGACCACTGCCGAATTCACGTTGAGAGCCATGAATTGGGCGTTAAGATCAAAGTACGACAGAGCCCACCATTCACATGTGATTGTTGAGCCCCGACGAATCAGGTTGGTCGACATGTTGATCTTGGTCATTACAGCACCGGCGCGCTCCCGCTGCTGGTAGAAACCCTCGAAACGGCGAGCCCGATCATAGTTGTCCAGATCCGACGCAGGGTCCGCCTCGGAGCCGCCCGGCAGGATAGTCCGCCGAAGCAGCCGTGGGTACACCGGGTCAACCCGCGCATCCACCCCCTCCGGAACCGGGGTCACAATAAACTGAGCCCCGTCCATCTGCGCACAGGCGAACCAAACGTTGAAGTAATCGCCGGTCTTCTGCGGCACAGGCCAATCGCACTCGTAGGAGTATATCGTAGCATGACGGCCATTGAGGTTCCACGCGCTTTCCTCCTGGCCCACGCAGCGCGCATTTTTGTAGAACGACCAGCTACCCGGCATTCCTGCGTACACCCGTGACAGGAGCGGAACATAGGACAGCACCTGCCATTGGACGGTCACCACATCGCCAGCGGTCAGATTGTCCGGGAAATTGAGGTCCTGCATCAGGGCGCCGGCCCTCAGCGCATCGTCATACAGCCTATCCTTGAAGTAGGTGATGACGAGCAGATCGGTGGAACTGTTCCCGTACACATCATACGCAGTGGCCGTAATATAGTTCGTGCCCTGGTAGAGAGGAAGGCCCACGTACTGCCAGCTAGTAGTTCCGGAGCAAACGAGAGGCAAAACGTCCCTGTTGTTGCGAACCGTCACTGAGGCCAACCCGTCAATGTCAAAGGCTGTTCCTCCCACGGTGACCCGGTTTGACAACGAAAGGAAAGACGGGCCGTTCGTCGGGAAGGTGATGTATACTTCCGGCGGCGGGTTGATGGGGAAAGAGTTTGTCACATTCGGGGCTGGATTCCAATTCCCGTCACCCGGCTGGCTGGCCACAATGCTGACCCAGTCGATCACTCCGGTGAACGTCAGGTTCGTCATGCCACTGATGACGCCCGGTCCGCTCAGCACGTTGAACAGGACCGTGAAGTCGCTGGTCGCTGTTGCGTACAATCCCACGCGGTTTGTCGTTTCCTGTGCGCCCGGGTTCAAGAAGGTGATCAATTGATCTGCCTTGTAGATCGTTAGAGATCCGATCATAGACCCTTCGTAGAGCGGGTCATTGACCGTGCCTGTAACCGTGTAGACGCCTGCGTTGCTCGGAATGGTCGCCGCGCCGTCGTAGGTAATCACCACGGGGAGATCCGCCGGCGTTGTCACAACGGTAGCGGGGTGAGGACCTCTGTCATAGACGTGAACCAGGTCTCCGAGGCTGACGAGTGCCGTGTCTTGAACCACGTGCAACAGGCCTGTGCCGCTCCCAAAGTAATTGATGTCGTTGATCGTGCCGGTGACGTCATAGATTCCCACGGCGGACGGCGCGGAAGCCCCGCCATCGTAGGCGACATCTACGGCCAGGCCCAGCGGCGTCGTCCAGGAAGACACTGGCTTTGGATTTCCATCGTAGACCTGATGCAGATCGGCGAGCGACACCGAGGCTAGAGCCTGCGTAATGGTCAGTGTCACCGGGATGGACTGCGGGCTGTTCACCGCCTCCACGGAGTGAACCGTTGCCGTGCCGTAATAGACCCCGACGTCCAAGCCGACCACCGAAGCGCCAAGACTCAAGGCTGCAGACCCATGCCCGGCGACACTCCCGGCCATCGGGGTTGAACTCTGAAGCCAGTCCTCTGATCCGGAGGAGAGCGTAATGACATAGTCGCTGGCAACAAGACCGCTATTGGTCAGAATCAGCTGCTGATTGTCAGGGTCCGTTCCGTAACCCGTCGCAAAGGCCAGGCTTGACGGAATGAAGCCCACCGTTGCGGCAACGGCTCCGGTTCCCGAAAGGGCGAGTGTGAAGGGAGTGTTGGTGGGCCCGCTATGGATAATCACCACCGCTGCGGTGTAAACCCCGATTCCAGGAGGCGTAAACCGAATGGTCAAGTTCGAAACCCCTCCCGCGCTGACGGCGGAGGCAAACCCGACAACTTCGAACGCGGCCGCCCCCGAGCCGTTGGTTGTCCAGCTTACAGGGCTGAGCGGCGTCGCCGTTTCGTTTCCGAAACTGAATTGGTTGGTGTGAGCCTTCGTTAGACCCACGATTCCAAAGTCGGTTCCCTTGGCAAAGGTTGCGACCTCGCCGCTAGCCACCAGCTGACCGTTCGTGCCAGCGAGCCAGACCAGTACATCGTGCACTGCAAACGTATTGGTCACAGACGCCGGGAACCAGTTCAGGTCACCCAGTGGATCGGTGGCAACTACACTGACCATGCCGGTGGCGGAGAAGGTTAGAGTCGTTCCATCGAGGGCAATCGAGCCAGGCCCGTCCGGCAGCAGGTCAAACGTAACAGGCTGTCCGGAATCCGATGTCGCCGCCAGATGCACCGTTCGGGCGATGTATTGATCACGGATCTGCGGGAAATGGATAGTCGGTGTGCCTTTGCCAATTATCAGCGTATTCGTGACCACTCCTGAGTAGATCTGGTCAACAATGGCGGCGATCACGGTGTAACTGCCCACATGAGTAGGCGGGGTTGTATCGCCATCATAGGTTACATGGACTATCATGCCAGCCGGAACCGTGCTGGCACCCACGCTCAGGGGCGCCCCGTTATAGGTTTGCGACAGGCCCGTTAGAACCACCTGGGCGGTTGCCTTGGTGACAGTTACGGTGGTGAGCACCGACGCGCCATACCAGTTGGCATCCCCGATCTGGGTGGCCCGCACGACCACCGTGCCCTCGCCGGTGAAGCCCAGATTGGCGCTGCTGACCAGCGTGCCCGGTCCGGATTCTACGCTGTACGTCACGGGAGTCAGGCCGGAACTGGCCTGGGCCGACAGCGCGACAATATTTGTTGTTTCGAAGGCCGAGCCGTTTTGCGGAAGGAAGTTGGTTACAATCGGCATACCCTTGTTAACTGTGAGCACATTGGCGATGGTTCCAAAGTACTCAGAGCTATTGGTCACCCATGCAAAAACATCGTACTCGCCTGCGTCGACAGGCGCGAAGGGGATACCGTTGTAGTTAGTCACAACCTGCAGATCGGAGGGGGTGGTGGTGATGGTTACCGGACGAGGCTGCCCGTCGTAGACTTGGGACAGTCCCGAAAGGGTGAGGCCCGCATTGCCTGTAACCACGGTTTCTGTGCCCCACACGATGCAGGCGTTCGTTACCGACGGCGCCGCCGCGTAGTACAGATTGCCTTCTTGACTGGCGACCACCTCAACAACGCCCGTTCCCGTGAAGGTCAACACGTTGCCGGAGGTGATGAGCCCGGGGCCGCTGCCCATCGAGAAGGTCACCGGAAGACCCGACGAAGCTGTTGCGCCCAGGTATTTGATCTCCGTGTTGCGATTGGTTCCGAGACTCGGAAATGCAATGGTCTGCCCCAGATTGTAGACCAGAACAGTATTCGTGACAGTAGGCAGCGCGGGATCCCATGCAGCATCCCCCGCCTGACTGGCCACGACGGTTACCAGCCCTGTTCCGCTAAAGCTCAGCAGGTTGCCACCGGATACGAGCCCCGGTCCATCCGTTACGGTAAAGGCGGGGGTTAATCCCGACTCCGTCGTAGCATGCAGAGTGACGACATCCCCGACCCACTGAGGGGCAATCGGAGGAAAGACGAGAGTCTGGAGCCGCCGAGTCTGCACCAGAGTGGTCGCATTGTAGAAACTAACCACCCGCCCGAAATGACAGTGAAGCCGATAATAGTAGGTCGTGTTTTCGGTCAGCCCGGTGATGACGCACGACGTAGCCGCCCCCATCTCCAGATGGGAGTAAATTCCAACAGGATTGTTAAATCGGGGATCCGTGGCGACGTCGAGGTGATAGTTCGTGACCGTCCCGCCAATCGCCAGCACATTTTCCCAGTTTGCAGTGAACTTTTCAGCCCAGATATCGCTGGCCGGAAGAGGATTCGGAGAATACAAGAGCCAATAGGTCGAGCGCAGCCCGGGAGTCCAGCCAGGAGTTTCGTGCTGGTTGGCTGCGTAATAGGCGTTTTGCACGAGGGGCGCCACACTGCCCTGTGACATCAGTGCTATTCCGCCAATAACGTTGGTCACATAATCCTTGATCGGTTCTGCGACATCAATCGCCTTCCATCCAGTATTGGTAGGGTTGGCGATCGTGTTGTAGGTCTTGAGGATGGCGCCCGCGAAGTCTCCGCCAACCCAAGCCGTCGTGTTGGACTGATAGGAATAGCAGGCTGAACTTTCGCTCCAGTTCTTATTCGCGGGAGACAAACCAGCCACAGTGATGGTCTGTGTGCTCGAAAAGGAAGTCACATAGAGCCATAATTGTGAGTCTGTAATTACGGAATTGGATGGCATCTGATTGACGCCAGCCCCAAAGACATCGTTGAAGGAGAACAGCCCGTGGGCCTGGATTGGAGGCACTGGACGGTACTGGATCACTCCTACAAATTGGTCGAGCCCCATGATTTCCTTGGAATCGATCGGCTTCAATTCCGTGTCCTTCCATTGCACATGGCGACCGGTCACCGCGGGCGACCCGGTCTCGGCAGAAAGGGTGCTGGCATCGTTGATGCCTGAATACCAGTTGGTGATGACGACCGGCTGGATGGGGGTGGCTCGTGATACCAGCGGGAGGGCAAATAGAAACGCCGCCGTCAGTATCCTGCAGATTGCTTTAATAGTCATTTTTCTTCTCCTTGAACCGCACTTCCGTTACTTGATGCGAATAATCCAGGTGAGCTGGCAGGAACGCTGGCGATTATCGACATTCGCATTGCTTCCCTTGCTGGCAATCGTGTGCGCATGATTGCCGTCCGTCGTCGTCGTGAAAGTGTGTGTGTGACCGCCTGCAGCTGTAGTCCAATACCCCCCCTGTGTGCCGCTGCTGTAGACCCAGTCTTGTGCCGCGGACCACGAACTGTCAACTTCCGTTTCATCGCCGTTAATACCCGTGTATACATGCTGGTGATTGCCGGGATTGCTGACGGTTGCATCGCTGTGGTTGTGAGCGCCGGTCGTCCCTGTACTCCCATCATGATCATGCGCCGGCATCTGCGCCTCGGTCAGGTTGATGGTGTTGGCGCCCACAAAACCACCAGCGCCGGTGGCATTACCTTCAATCGTCGCGGCCTGTCCGTTAAGATTGGGCACGGCCAAGCCGTTCATCGGCGAATCCACGTCACTAACCGATGTGCCGTCGCATTCCTTGAAGTTTCCCGGCAGCGCCTTGACCCCGGGGTACTTGTAAAATGCCACGACAGCGCCAATCGGCACCAGCGCATAGGCCGTCTCGAGGCGCGACTCCCTGCGCGCATCGGTGGTGTCTGCAAACATGTATCCGCCGGCGCTCCCGCCCAACGTGCTCTGGATGCTCCCCGCCACTTTGAGCTTCTCCGTGGTAACGCCCGAGGGCGGTGTGTTGATGCCGACATTGCCATTCACAAACTCGGCGTCGTGCTTGACGTTCAGGGTCCGGAATACGGACGGGATGAGGTTGTTGTCCTCGGTGATGGTCGCGCCCGTATCGGGATTCATTCCGCAAAGCTGGCCCACGCTGATGCTCAAGCCACGGATATTAACGTGGTTGAAGTCTCCACCCACCCCCCACCCGTCCAAATCGAGCACTCCAATGTTGCGGACAAATTCGCCCTGCAACAACACTCCGTCCTTGGCCGGAAATTGTGCAAACGACGCTCCCGCCCACAACATCATTCCCGACAGAACTATTCGCAATTTCATGGTACCTCTCCCGTTCCATTTCACACAATTTGCGTAGAGTGATGAGGATATTCGTTTTCCCTGGCGCGGGTAAATAGCACAAAGGGGCTAGGCAAAGGCGAAGAAGGAGGCTAGCCCGAGTTCGTCAGAGCTCGTGTGATTCCGACTTTCTTTGCTCCCGTTTTGCGCGGAACGGACCGTCTTTACACGGCGCTCATTTCCCAAAGCCGATGTAGTACAGACCACCCTATTGCAGGAAGCGGGTGGGAATGCTGATACTGGGGCATGTTTCTGAAGCGACGAACTCGGGTAAAGCGCGGCGAGCGGTATGAGTATTGGGAACTGGCGCGCACGATGCGCACCGCAGCAGGGCCGCGGCACGAGACGGTGGCGTACCTGGGGAAGTTGGAAGAAGGCGAAGAACGTCGTCAGTACGGATGGTCGGACCTGGACGCGTTGCTGGAAGGGCGCGCACCCGATGTGCAGTTGCATCTGGATCTTCCCGGCATGCCTGCGGAGCCGGAATGGCGGCGGATCAATGTGCGCGGGGTTCGAGTGCAACGCGTGCGAGCGTTCGGCCGGGTATGGGCCGCACTATCCGTGTGGCGTCGGCTGGGACTGCACCGGTTGTTGAGGCAAGCGATTCCATCCGGCCAGGAGGATGTCAGCTTGGATCTGGTGGCGTGTATCCTGGCCACGGCGCGGTTCTGCGCGCAGACCAGCGAATTATCGGTAGCACCACTCTGCGTCTGCGCATCGGCTCAAAACCGGAGAAGCCACTGGCTCGCGGGCTGGCAAAGCTGGGTCTCGATCTCCCGCAAACACCATAACAACTCGAAAATGTAGTACAGAATCAATGAACCGTTTTGTTGCTGTGCAAGCAGTTATGAGCAAGAATGGCGCAAGGCTGACGAACTCGGGCTAGCGTTATGATTTGTGAAAAGAGATACACTTTCATTCCTCCATTGACGCGACCGATGCTGATTGATATAAGTCTACCAAAAAGGTAGAGCAAGTAGAGTATGTTAACCAAGAAAGCAAAGTATGCGGTGCACGCCCTGACTTATCTGGCGCGATGCCAGACTCAGGAACCGGTGCTTATCGTCGATCTATCCAGGGAGACTCGAATTCCAAGGAAATATCTGGAGCGGATTCTCCTTGAGCTCAAGACGCGCGGATTCCTGCGCAGCCGGAAGGGCAAGGGCGGCGGCTATTCGCTGGGGCAGAGACCGGAGGACATCAGCATCGGGGCAATCATACGCCTCATGGATGGACCGCTGGCACCGGTATCCTGCGTTAGCCAGATGGCCTACGCCCCCTGCCCCGAGTGCCGGGATGAAGCCTGCTGCGGGCTGCGCTCCATCATGCAGGAAGTGCGCGATGCCATGGCCGATATTCTCGACCACTGCTCGCTGGCGGACCTGGTGAGGCGGTCCACAGCGGCCGAACAGCAACGGAACGAGCACCTGACATTTGAAATCTAACAAAGGAGGCAGACAGTGAAGACAATGAGATCAGTACAGGCAGCGGCGTTGGCACTCGCAATGGCGTGGATCCGGGGCCCGACGGTGCAGGCGCAGGATGCGGTGACTCTGCAGGACCTGGACCAGAAGGTGCGCGGCCTCGAGCGGAAGCTGGAGCTTGCGGACGAGGCGGCGGCCGCCAAGGCCAAGGAATCGCCCAGCCTCACGGCGGGCAAGGACGGGTTTGCGCTGACCTCATCAGACAAGGGCTACCAGCTCAAGCTGCGCGGCTATTCTCAGGTCGACGCCCGCTTCTACGGAAATGACGGCGAGAAGAAGCTGGCCGACACGCTCGTCCTGCGCCGGGCGCGGATGATATTCGACGCAAGACTGGGAAAACAGTTCGAGTTTCGCCTCGCGCCCGACTTTGGCGCCGGAACGGTCCAGCTGCAAGACGGGTACGTCGACTACAAGCCCTCCGCGCCGGCCAACCTGCGATTGGGCCGCGCCAAGGTCCCGTTCGGCCTCGAGCGCCTTCAGTCCAATGCTGAAACGCTGTTTAACGAAACCGCGCTTCCTACCGCCCTCACGCCGAACTACGAGCTGGGCGCGCTTGTCTACGGAAGCGTACGCACCGGGCTGGTCGACTATGCATTGGGCATCATCAACGGCGGACCGGATGGAGCCAGCGTCGACGCGGATACGAACGACGGCAAGGATCTTGTTGCGCGCCTGTTTGCGACGCCGTTCAAGACGAGCGACATGGCCGCCTTGAAGGGGCTCAGCCTGGGCATCGCGGGCACGTTCGGACCGCAGCGGGGCGCCACCAATGCCCCGGGCCTGCCGTCGCTTCGCACCAGCGGCCAGCAGAGCTTTTTCAGCTACAAGACTTCCACCAACTCCGCGGACACCGCCATTGCTGATGGCGATCGCGCGCGCTGGTCGCCCCAGATCTACTACGTGATCGGCCCCGCCAGCCTGCTGGGAGAATACGTAGCCTCCGAACAGGACGTGGCCAACGGCAAAGGCTCCGCCAGCCTCAAGAATGAAGCCTGGCAACTCGCCGCCTCCTTTGTGCTGACGGGCGAATCCCCCTCGCTCAAGGGTGTACAGCCGGCTAATCCTTTCGACCCGGCGAACGGCAAGTGGGGCGCGTTTGAACTCGCGGCTCGCATCGACTCGCTCACCGTCGACGACGAGGCTTTCTCCGGCGGCTATGCCGACATTAAGAAGTCAGCCAAGTCGGCCGACAGCTGGGGCGCGGGCATCAACTGGTACCTGACGCGGAACGCCAGGTTCTCGGTCGACTATGTGCAGACCTCCTTCGAAGGCGGAGCCGCCACCGGCGACCGGCCTGACGAGCAGGTCGTGCTGGCGCGCGCGCAAGTCGCGTTCTGAGCCGACGCCCATCACACATAAGGAGGACCTGATATGATCAAGAACATCATGGCCGTCGCCGTACTCGCCGCGCTTGCGGCGGTGACAGCCGCCCGGGCGGCGCCCAAACCGGTCACGCTGCTCAACGTATCCTACGACCCGACCCGCGAGTTTTACGCGGAGTTCAACAAGGCCTTCGCCGCCCAGTGGGAGGCGAAGACCGGACAGAAGGTTACCATCAACCAGTCGCACGGCGGCTCGGGCAAGCAGGCGCGCGGCGTGATCGACGGGCTGCAGGCCGACGTGGTGACCCTGGCCCTCGCCTACGACGTGGATGCGTTGCGCCAGAAGGCCCAGCTGATCCCCGCAAAGTGGCAGAGCCGCCTGCCGGACAACAGTTCGCCCTACTACTCGACGATCGTGTTCCTCGTCCGCAAGGGGAACCCGAAGGGAATCAAGGACTGGGACGACCTGGCCAGGCCGGGAGTTTCCGTGATCACGCCCAACCCGAAAACCTCGGGCGGCGCGCGCTGGAACTACCTGGCCGCGTGGGAATTCGCCAAGCGCAAGTTCGGCGGCGACGAGGGCAAGGTGCGCGAGTACATCAAGCAGCTCTTCAAGAACGTGCCGGTGCTGGACTCGGGCGCGCGCGGCTCCACGACCACGTTCGTGCAGCGCGAGATCGGCGATGTGTGCATCTCCTGGGAAAATGAGGCCTTCCTCGCCCTCAAGGAATTCGGCGCCGACAAGTTCGAAATTGTAATCCCCTCCATCAGCATTCTGGCCGAGCCGCCCGTGACCGTGGTGGACAAGGTCGCAGACAGGCGCGGGACCCGCGCGGTGGCCGAAGCCTACCTGCAATACCTCTACACGGAAGAAGGCCAGAAGCTGGCCGCGAAGCACTTCTACCGGCCCCGGATGGCCAGCGTAGCGGAGGAAAACGCAAAGACTTTCCCAAGAATGACGCTCTTCACGATCGACGAAGCGTTCGGGGGCTGGGACAAGGCGCAGGCGGCGCATTTCAGCGACGGGGGTATCTTCGATCAGATATATACGCAGTAAGCCGCGCGCGCCCCGCATTGACGGCATGGAAAAGGGGGCCGCTCATCATTTGCCATGGCAAACACCCGCAAAACCAACATTCTGCCCGGCTTCGGCCTCGCGCTGGGCTGCACGCTCACCTATCTCGGGCTGATCGTTCTGATCCCGCTTTCGGCCGTGTTCCTGAAAACCGCGACGCTGGGCTGGCCGGCGTTCTGGGAGACGGTCACAACCCCGCGCGTGCTGGCGTCCTACCGCCTGAGCTTCGGCGTGTCGCTGGCCGCGGCGTTGCTCAACGGCGTGTTCGGGCTGCTGGTGGCCTGGGTGCTGGTGCGCTACGACTTCTTCGGCCGGAAGCTGGTGGATGCGCTTGTGGATCTGCCCTTCGCCCTGCCGACCGCGGTCGCGGGCATCGCGCTCACCGCGGTCTACGCAGAACACGGCTGGATCGGCCACCTTCTCAAGCCGCTGGGCATCAAGGTGGCCTTCACCCCCCTGGGCGTGGGCGTCGCGCTCATGTTCATCGGGCTGCCTTTCGTCGTGCGCACGGTGCAGCCAGTGCTGGAGGATCTGGACGCGGAACTTGAAGAGGCGGCGACCAGCCTGGGCGCCAGCCGCCTGCAGGCTATCACCAAGGTCGTGCTGCCCACGGTGCTGCCCGCCCTGCTCACCGGCACCACCATGGCCTTTGCACGCGCGCTCGGCGAATACGGCTCGGTGGTGTTCATTTCCGGCAACCTCCCCATGAAGACCGAGATCACGCCGCTGCTCATCATCACCAAGCTAGAACAGTACGACTACACCGGCGCCACCGCCCTGGCCGTGGTGATGCTGGTGTCCTCGTTTGTCCTGCTGCTGCTGATCAACCTCATGCAGGCATGGAGCGCACGGCGATGAGGGGAAAATAATGGCAGGCGTAATCTCCAGGATGGGAGGCCCGGCGCAGAGGCATTCCGGGATCACGGAGCCCCGCTGGGTGCGATGGCTGCTGACGGCGCTGGCCCTGGCCTTTCTTGGCCTGATCCTGTTCGTGCCGCTGGCTGCGGTGTTCTGGGAGGCCTTGAGCAAAGGCCTGGCCACGTACCTTGCGGCCTTAGGTGAGCCCGATGCGCTGTCCGCGATCCGGCTCACCTTGCTGATTGCAGCCATTGCGGTGCCCTGCTCCGTGGTATTCGGCGTCGCGGCGGCGTGGGCGGTGGCCAAGTTCGACTTCTGCGGAAAGTCCCTGCTGGTCACGCTCATCGACCTTCCCTTCGCGGTGTCGCCCGTGGTCTCCGGAATGGTCTACGTGCTGCTGTTCGGCGCGCAGGGCTGGTTCGGCCCGTGGCTCATTGAACACGATGTCCAGATCATCTTCGCCGTGCCCGGCATCGTGCTGGCCACCCTCTTCGTCACCTTCCCCTTCGTGGCGCGCGAGCTGATCCCGCTGATGCAGGCCCAGGGCACGGAGGAGGAGGAATCCGCGATCGTGCTGGGCGCGAACGGCTGGCAGACTTTCTGGTACGTGACGCTGCCCAACATCAAGTGGGGCCTGCTCTACGGGGTCATCCTCTGCAACGCCCGCGCCA
>CAYRKB010000016.1:0-48242 GCA_964424705.1 uncultured Victivallales bacterium | reverse complement strand
GCTGTCGGCATGCGCTAAAATTTCTTCATGATGAAGCATGGTGGCAATTCCGCCCATGATCACGGGGATTCCCCGCGCCCTGCACTCATCTGCGATCTCCCACCCGCGGGGCATCTGGCAGGTCAGCATGGTCGAGATCGCGACAAGGTCCGGATGGTTATCGAGGTTAAGCGGCTGGACGTTCTCGTCGCAGAACACAATTTCCACGTCATCGGGAATGGCGGCGGCGAAGCACACCGGCCCGTGTGGCGGCAGGTGGAATTCCTGCTGATTGGGCATCTTAGGCCATTTAGGATAGACCAGATCGATCTTCACGGTTCCTCTTGTCCTCACGGGGCTGCGAAGTCTTTGCATCCACGTGACATTTGCGCGTTTCGGAGAGTCAGTCTTGCATTCGAAACCTAGTCGGTCAAGGGAATTGGAGGCGCCTCTGGGCGGAGATTGTCTTCTGCGGCGGGTGAGCGTATGGTGCTTTGCAGTGAACCGGTCTCACGCGGCAAGGATGCGTATGACGTTGCTTATAGGTCTAGGCTTCGCGTCTGCAGTTGCGGTGCTGTGTTGGGCCATTCTGTGGCGCAACAGCTCCATTCTCTACAAGACGTTCGTGCGAGGAGATGTATGCGGAAACCGAGTCGCGCTCACGTTTGACGACGGCCCGCATCCCGATTTTACTCCGCGCGTCCTTGATATTCTCGGGGCGCATGGCGTCAAGGCGACGTTTTTCTGCCTGGGATGTCTTGCGGAAAAGCATCCCGGAATCGTCCGAAGGATGCATGAGGAGGGACATCTGGTTGGTAATCATGGCCTCGACCACTCGATCCGCGACTTCCTCCGGCCGCCCGGCTCCGCATACCGGGCCCTGACCAGAAGCTCCATGCTTATTCGGCAGTGCACGGGGTATGCTCCTCGCTTCTATCGCCCGCCAGTTGGCGTCAAGGCTCCGCCCCGCGTGCTGGCAGCGCGCAGGTTGGGGTTGGCCTTGGCAGGCTGGTCGCAGCAGGCCGCAGACGGTGGGGCGAGGCCGCTTTCCCACGAGGCGGCAAAGAGACTAGTTTCGGTTATGCGGCCCGGCGATGTCCTGCTTCTGCATGACGGACGGATCAGCGCGTCGGGCACGATCCTGAACGGTCAGCGTTGGAATGTTGCGGAGTTTGCGAAAGCCTTCGACACACTCTTGGGCGGCTTGGAGAAGAAGGGCCTCCAATCCGTCCGGCTTGATCTGCTGTTCGGCGTGCCGCCGGGAATAGACCTGCCGGAAGGTAATTCGCCCGGATAAGAGGTCTCGAGGATATCAGTCTTTCAAGCTTTCAACCCGAAAGTGCCCGATTACCAGGGCGTCCAGCTTGGCTGTGAGAAAGGTGCGCAGTGCGTCCGCAGGTGAACAGACGATCGGCTCATGCAGATTGAAGCTCGTGTTCAGGACGACGCCAAATCCGGTGCGGCTCCGAAAGGCCTCGAGCAAATCGAACAGCAAGGGATTGTCTGTCGGGTGGACTATCTGGATGCGCGCGGAGCCGTCCACATGCGTGATGCCGGCAAGCTGTTTGCGGACCTCGGGACGGACCGCCGCGCTCACGAGCATATAGCGCATCGGTGCGGGGAGGGGCTCCGATACATCGAAACAACGCGCGGCCTCGGCGGGCGTGGCTGCGGGGGCGAACGGCCTGAACGGTTCGCGCATCTTGACCTGCGAGTTCAGCCGGTCCTGAATGCCCGGCGCCGCCGGATTTGCAAGAATCGAACGGTTGCCAAGCGCCCTTGGCCCGGCCTCGAGCCGGCCTTGAAACCAACCGATAACCTTGCCCGCAGCCAGCAGCTCCGCGGCGGCGGCGGACGGGTCATCGACGCGGTTGTAAGGCAGCCCGCTCGCCACGATGGCACGCTCAATGTCTGAATCGCCATACTCTGGCCCCGTGTAGGGCGAGAATAGCCAACCGTCAGACTCCGGTAAAGATGCAGCCCCATTGCTACGGGCGACGGCTAGAGCCGCTCCAACAGCCCCGCCGCTGTCCGAGGCGAAGGGAGGAATGAAGGCCCTGCGGTACAGGTCGGACGACAGGACGGCCTGATTGATGTTGCAGTTCAGGAAGAGCCCGCCAGCCAGACAGAGATCATCGCTAGTGCGCGTCTCGGACATATGCCGAATCATGTGCAACACCGTTGCCGTGACGCGGGCCTGTAAGGCCGCGGCCAGGTCCATGTGACGCTGTTCAATGGGAGCGTTGGGATCCCGCGGCAAGCCAATCTGTGCGGCCAGCGCGCCGTTGGTGTAGCGCCACCAGGCGAGGTACTTCTTTTGCAGCGTATAGCGTCCGCCCGGCAGAAGCCGTATCACCTGTTCGAAGACCGACGCGTAGACGTCCGGCCGTCCAAAGGACGCCAAGGCCATGGTGCTGCCTTCCTGGAAGGTGCCGAACCCCAGAAAGCGGGTGAACGTTGAGTACAGGACTCCCAGTGACTGAAAGTCGGAAAGTGACCATCGCTGCTTGATGATTCCGTTCTCGGCCTGATAGCACGTTGCGGAGGCCGTCTCACCGTGTCCGTCGCAGATGAGGACGTCGGCGCGGTCGAAAGGGGAGAGATAGTAGCTCGACGCCGCGTGCGCGAGGTGGTGCGGAACCCAGACAACCCTACCTCGGAACCCCGGCCCAATGCGTCTGCGTATATGCCACCGCAAGAACACGGCCTGCATGACCGTCAGACCGTTCTTCGGAGGGCGGTTGTGCCGAAGAATACGGATGAACACGGGCAGAAGGAAAAGAAGCTTCGACAATTCGCGCGCCAGGAAGCGAAGCGGTGACCAGTTGTAGGCGATCACGTCAATGCTGCGCAGGTCCACTGCACCTTCGGCCAGCACAAACTTGATGGACTGCGCAGGAAAAGCGCGTGTGTGCTTGATGCGGTTGAACCGCTCTTCCTCAACATTCGCTACCACCCGACCGTCACGGACCAGGCAAGCAGCGGAGTCATGCACAAAGGCCGATATTCCAAGGATATTCATGTGGGGGGAGGGTGCGATCTCCTCTATTATCAGCTCAGCGCTTCGGTGAAGTGCAGAGAACATATAACAGGACAGTGCTTGAACTTGTCAAGGTTGCCGTCCTGTCCAAAAGCAGTTCGCATTATGGCCGTTCATCCCAAGCCACGGCCCGCGTAAAGTGGGCTCTACCTCAAGCCTTCTTCACAGTAGAGCCCGCTTTACGCGGGCTATTCCGCTGTAATGCGAATTGCTGCCTGCCAAAGACTCTTGTTTCGAAAACAAAAAAAAGAGCTTGTTTGCCCGCCATCGTGGAACTAATCTCCGGCCAACGTCGGTTCTGGGGACCGATTGGCTGAGCGTGTGTATGCAACCAAGCAGGAGGGGAGCGCGTCATGAATGCCTTGCGAAGAGTGTGTTTGGGTGTGGCGGCAGGTGTCTTGATAGCCGGTGGAGCACAGGCGGGTGACAACTGGAGGTTTCCCGTAGGGCTGAGCTACATAGACGGTTTTTCGGATGTGGTGAGCTACTACGAAGATACGTATCATGCGGATTCTGGCGGATTTGTCCCCATCGGGCTGTCATTCACCCCATATTATCAGTGCAATCACGGGTCGCGGATGGGAGTGGACGTCGGTCCGGCGGGCGTCGTGATGGTGACAGGAGGAGCGGAGGATCGTTTCTTCTGGAATCTTCCTTTGGCGTTCACGTACGGATTCACCTTCATGCCGAGCAGGTCCGTTGCGCCGTACGTGCGGACCGGGGTGAAGTACAACATCGCCGGAGGCGACGATGTGCAGGACTCCAAGGCGGGGCTCTTTGTCGCGACGGGCGTTGAGTTCCTCAGGCATAAGATATGTGGCGTGGGTGTCGAAGTGGGCTATGACGACTCTGAAGTTACGCTGGGCAGTGACGATTGGCGCGGCCGGTCTGTCGACCGCACGGTCAAACCAGGCGGCGTCATCGTGAGTCTCAGGGCGGTCTTTTGACACGACATGGCTGGGATGACGAATAGGGGTGACAGCACTACGCTGTTGCCCCTTTCTCTTGGTGGTCAGATACGTTGATGTCGGACGTTTGCGGTCCGGCGTGTGGCAATGGAATGGAAACGTCCGGGCAGAAACAGCGCTCCTTGCTGGTCGCCATGTGCATCGACATGGCAGGCTACGCCGGTTACTACTTTGCGAACGTGCTCTTCCTGCTTTTGTCGCTCCCGCTTGCGGTAATGCTTGGTCCGTTTCCCGCTTTCAAGAGCAGGCTATTTCTGTGGGTCGCCCGTGGCTATGCGCGTTTCCTTACCCTGGTCTACCTGCCACGCCTTGGGATATGCCGCGTTGCAGGCGTCTCGGGCCTGGAGAACTGTCCGGCAGGCAGCCCGTTCATCTGCGTCTCTAATCACCGCGGTCGGCTGGACGCGCTGCTGCTCACGGCTCAGCTGAGGAACACGGCCGTGCTGATCAAGGCGAGGCATGCGAGATTCCCCATGCTGGCATACCTGGTCCAGCACTGCGGGTTTGTCAGCGTAGATCAATCGTCGGCCGCCAGCATCGCGGCGGCGTTAGAGAAGTGCCGCCGGCTCCTGGCTTCCGGCTCAAACCTGCTGGTGTTCCCGGAAGGCACGCGGACGGAGGGGGCCAGGTTGCGAAGGTTCGGCAGCATTGCATTCAAGGTGGCCATCGACGCGGGCGTCCCTGTCGTGCCGGTGGTGATTCATTCGCAAAGCGCATTTATGGCAAAGACGCTTGCGTCTTTCTTCCCTCGCAAACCGGTCGATTTACGGATAGCATTTCTACCTTCCGAATCTGTCCGGGAAGGAGACACGGCGGGGGATTTGTGCGACAGGGCATATCGCCGTATGTCTGACGAGCTGAGAGTTCTCGACAAGGGCAGGGACGGGGTGATTTGAGGGGACTGGTGCCCCGGTCTGAACTGGAAAGCGGGTAAGGAATCATGTCGGCATCGGGCGCATTTGAAATGGACGATATTCTGGACGTGTTGCCGCATCGGCCGCCGTTTCTGTTTGTCGATCGGGTGATCGAGTTGGACGCCTTCAAGCGAATCGTTGCGGAGCGGGAGTTGCGTGCGGATGAGCCCCATTTCGCGGGGCACTTTCCCGGGCGCGCGGTGATGCCGGGCGTGCTCATTACCGATGCCCTCGCCCAGACGAGCGGGCTTCTGATGGGGTTGAGCCAAAAGGGCATCGGCGTGCAATCCCGCGGAAGAATATTCTTTCTCGGTGCCGCGAACATGAAATATCCTGCCCCTGCTTTCCCCGGCGATGTGCTGAGGATGACGGCGGCTGCCGACGGGGCTTCGGGCCGGTTGTCCCGCTTTGCAGTCGAGGCCTGCGTAGGCCGGAAACTCGTGGCGAGCGGCACGTTGACCCTGGCCATGATAGAGGACGGCGAGTGAAACTTCTCGTTCTGCGCGGCAACCCGAGAAAGCACGGATACACGCAGGGCTTCACGAACCTGTTTGTTCAGGGCGCGCGGGCCGCCGGCGCCGAAGTGCGCGATGTTGACCTGATGGCGCAGAAGATCGCCCCCTGCCTTGGATGCTACCACTGCTGGATTGTCACTCCGGGGCAATGCGTTCACCATGATGACATGCAGGAACTACTGCGCGAGTTTATCGCGGCGGACGTGGTCGTCTGTTCGTCGCCACTCTACTACTACTCCCTCAGCAGCCGCATGCAGATGTTCTTTGAAAGGACGCTTCCGTTGACGGCAGAGGGGCTCGACACGACTGTGCGCGGAATGTGCCGCAACAGGCTTCGGTACCCCGAAGGCTGGCAGGGGAAGAAGATGGTCTTTCTTGTCGTCGGAGCGTTTCGTGAGGCGGAGAACTTCCGTCCGATGGAGGAGACCTGCCGCCTGATCGCCGAGGGTCTTGCCATGGAGCTTGGCGGAGTGCTGATGCGCCCCGAGTCGCACCTGACCGCTTTTTCCCGCGCAAGGCCCAAAGGCATCAAGACAATGCAGACGGCTTTTGTCGAAGCCGGGATGGAAGTCGCCCGGTCGGGTCGCATATCGGAGGGAGTGCGCCGTGCAGCGGCGCTGCCGCTGGCCCCGAGCGCAGCCTATTTGGAGAGCTGCTGCGACGTATATTGGGCCAACGCCCGGGCGATGGGGGCCGAGGCGCTGAAAACCGATGAGCTTGTGGCTAAGGTCGCCAAGGACGCCGGCATCCTTATGCTGGCCATGGTCCACTCCGTGGATGCGGCCGCCACGGCCAGGACGAAGGCGGTTCTAGGATTCCATTTTACGGATACCGGCGCGCACTACCGCATTGCGATTGACTGCGGGACTGCGCGCCTGACGGCTGATGAAGCGGCCGACTCGGACCTCCGCGTTTCCTGCAGCTCTGAGGTCTGGGCCAGTATTGCGAGAGGGGAAAGTGACCCGAGGGAAGAGCTACGCCTTGGCCGTGTGAAGCTGGCCGGAAACAGATCACTCTTCGCACGCTTGCCGCGTTTCTTCCCTGTAGTGGGCTAGGCCGCGCAGGTTGTTGATGTTGAATATCCGCACCTCTCCCGCGAGGCCGTTAACGCGTGCGAGCCCTGAGAGAACTCGTCCTGGCCCGACTTCCAACAGAAGCCCGGCGCTCATCGCTCGAAGCGTACCCATGCACTCACGCCAGAGCACGGGCGACGTCAGCTGTTGGGAGATGAGCTGCCGGATCCTTTGAGGATCGCCCTCGAGCGCTCCCGTTGCATTGAGCATGAGCGGGATATGCGGGGCGCCGAAGTGGAAGGGCTGAATCCATTTCTCGAATTCGATCCTGGCCCCTGACATAAGGGGACTGTGCCACGGGCCGGAGACGGGAAGCGCCCGGCAGCGGCCCAGGCGGCGCGCCGCAACAAGATCGGCGAATCGCTGGAGCAGCTCGACGGCTCCGGAGAGTACGACCTGATCGGGGGCATTGTCGTTGGCTAGGGTGATGCCGCCCGGCTCTCCGATTTCCGCAAGCAGCCCGGCTATGGATGGCGGCGAGACGGCCAGCACTGCCAACATGCCTCCGTTGCATTTCGAGGCGGCCTGGTCCATCAGTTCGCCCCGTTTTGCCGCGATTGTCACGGCCTCGCGGTCCGTGACGACGCCTGCGGCGGCAAGGGCCGTAATCTCTCCGAGCGAGTGGCCCAGCACGACGTCAGCTGTGATTCCGTGTTCCTTCAGACGTTCCAGGTACCCGAGCGAGACAGCCACCAGCGCGGGCTGCAGGAAGAAGGATTGGCGAAGCCTCTTCTCGGGGCCGCGAAGACACAGCGCCTCAAGGTTCTCGTGCGTCAAGTCGCTGCCCAGCTCGATCAGCGTCCTGAAGTAGGGGCTGCTGTCGAAGAGGTCGTGCGCCATGCCGACTTCCTGGGAGCCCTGACCGGGAAACAGGAACGCCTTCTTCATGGTGTCGTCTACCCCGCAGTGGCGGTCAGGCCGCCGTCAATCACGATGGTTTGTCCCATGATATAGGAGGCTGCGTCAGACGCCAGGAACAGCACGACGCCTGCCACCTCGGCTGGCTGGCCGAAGCGTTTGACGGGAATGCGTTCAAGATTCCTGCGCTTAATGTCGCGCGGTATGCGAGCGGTCATGTCGGTTTCAATGAACCCGGGGACGACGGTGTTCACGCGGATGCCTTTGGGGCCCAGCTCGGCGGCAAGGGCTCTCGAGAAGCTGATGATCGCGCCCTTGGACGCGGCGTAGTTCGTCTGCCCGGCAACTCCCACCAGGCCCGATATAGATGAAACGTTAATGATGGTCCCGCGGCGGGCCATCATCATGCTTCGCATGACCGCCTTGGACCAGCGAAAGGCCCCGTTGATATTGGTATCCATGACCTTCAGCCAGTCTTCTGAAGGCATCAGCATGGCAAATTGGTCGGCGGTCGTACCCGCGTTGTTCACCAGCACGCCAATGGGTCCGGCTTCCGCGCAGATCGCGTCCACCGTGGCGGCAATGGCATCCCCGTCCCGCTGATCGCACCGGACGGCCTTTGCGCCGCAGCCCTGGGCAACGCGATTGGCGTCGTCCTCACGGCTGTGGTAGGTGAAAAAGACGCGGGCGCCCTGGGACGCAAACTGTTCGACTACGGCTTTTCCGATGCCTCTTGAGCCGCCTGTAACCAGCACCGCCCTGTCTTTGAACTCGCCCATACGTTCCGTTTCCTTGCCGGCTACCGGAGCGACTGGTATCGCTCCCAGAGACCTTCGCTCCACTGCTTAACAAGTTGCATGGATGACATATCAACAAGGGTCATCGTCGCGTAGCCGCTGGCAAGCTCCGCCTTGTTCCTTCTGTTAACGAGGGAGTGCTCGAATCGAAGGTGTCCTTCGTAACGGGCGGACACCCGGTGCGTTGTGTAAAGCGTCAGAACATCTCCGAACCTTGCGGGGGTCTTATAGCAGCAGTAGTTCTCAACAACCGGCATGCCTACGCCAAGATCCAAGGCCTCAGCCATGGGGAGCACTTCGAGCATGATCTCAAGGCGCCCTTCCTCGAACCAGTGGAAATACTCGACATTGTGAACCACGCCCATCATGTCCACCTGATGGAACCGCGGGCGAATGTCCATCTTGCGCTTGATCAGGCGTGACGTCGCTGGTTCCATGGTGCGCGTCGGCGGGTGAGCACCGGCCGAATGTACCCTCTTATCAGATTACATTTCAGACAGACGAACGCCCAAGCTCTTGGGGAGAATCGGGGGCATGGAAATGGTCCTTACGGCCGGGCCGCCGCTCGAGGCAAGGGTGAAGTCGAGTCCGGAATAGGCCAGCTCCACAGGAAAGACCGCCAGCCCCAGGTTCCGATCAAGTACAAGCGAACGGCAGCTCGCTACCACCTCAGCCACAGGGAGGCCGTTGTGAAAGATCTTCGCGCCGGGACGCAGGGAATCACAGCTGGCGGAAACGGAGACGCCGATCATCTTGCGCGTCAGCCCGGCTGAACGGCGGGCCAGTATGGCCTCCGATCCGCGGAACCCGCCCGCTTTCTCAAAGTCGATCATCCACTGCAGCCCCAGGACGAGCGGATCGCGCACCTGCACGCCTTCCTTGTGGATGTTGAAGAAGCGCCCCTCAAGGCGCAGATCATTGTGAACGTCAACGCCGCAAAGCCCGCCACCCAATTCCTTCACCACAAAGAGCAGCTTGTCATAGAGTGCCTGCGCCACACCATTGGGAGCGATGAGCAGGTAGCCGAACTCGGAGGTTTTTCCAGCCCGAAGAAGCAGAACGTTCTCGCCCTCGTATGGATAGACCTCGACGGAAAGATAGGGAAGCCCAAGGACGTCCTGACCAAAGACCTCCCGAACCACTTTCCATGCGTCGACGCCGTCCAAGCTCAGCATGACGCGTTGCCCGGTCCAGTCTTCGACGCCCGCGTCCTTTGCGCCGTAGGACTCCATGACACCGTTGACCGCTTCCGTGTCGATGATGCTTTCGCAAATGAGAATGAATTCCTGGTCGTTGTTGGCAACGTAGCAATCCGCCGCAACGTTTCCGTTTTCGTCGGGCAGAAACGTGTGAAGCACGCGGCCAAAGCGGGTGCGGGCCACGTTCCCGGCGAGGAACGAATCGAGAAAATCGACAGCCTTCTCCTCGGGAATCCTATAGATCTGCGCGAAGGAGAAGTCGGTCAAGCCGACCGAGTTACGCACGATGCCGTTTTCGGTGGCCGCGTCGGAGAAAACGGAGACAACTTCCGCTCCATTCCGCTCCGCGAATAGCGCGCCGGCCGCCTGCAGGGCGGGTCTGAGGTGTGAGGTCCTCACGAGGCCGATCTCCTTCTGTCCTGCTCTTCAATTACAAAGTCGACGATGGTATTGATCGAACGAAGCACGGCCACGCTCTCGTCCGGAATCTTCACCCCGAAACAGTTCTCCGCGCACAGAACGATCTCCAGCGCATCCAGAGAATCCAGGCCCAGTCCCGCCCCGAGAAGGGAGACATCTTCATGCAGGTCTTCCTCGGTGTAAGGAAGGTTGAGCCGCTGGATCAGCTCCCTCTTGAAGGTTGCAATGATCGCCGCCCGCCTCTGAATCGAGTTCTGCACTGTGTCAGTCATGCAAAGCCATCCGCTGGTCGCCCGCCGTGCGAAAGCCCGTAGCCATGGCCAGGGCAAGGAGGGCGGCTACGGGTGCGGAATATACCTTTCTGCCTTGTCGCACGCAATCTTTTTGGGAGGACGAAACGGGAAAGAGGGTTGGCTGACAGGGCGGGTTCGCCACGGCGGGGCCCAGAATGGGCTACGGAACGCGCGGCTGCGCTTCCGGCATGCGCAGAATCGTCGCGAAGTTGTATCCGACATCACTGCTTGCGAGTGCGAGAATGATGGCGGGCGGCCTTTCCATGGATCGGCTGTCGATCGAGCTGATCCCGGTCCGCTGGGGCCAGAGTTCGGTGCGCCCGTCCCGTAGCGCCTCCAGGGCTGCCGCCAGGCTGACCAGGATGGAGGCAGAGGCAATGTGGCCCGTGTTGAAGGTCGTTGTGACCAGCGGCACATGGGGCGATCTCTCCCCGAGGGCTTCGTCGAGGATATCCACAACCTTCAGGTCCACGCGGTTTCCCATGGGTGCCCAGACGACCAGGCCGATGTCTGCAGCCGCAACGCCGGCGCGATCGATGGCTGTCTTCAGCGCATATCGCAGCCCATCGCGCCCCAGATTCTGGCCGGCGAACGACTCCGCGTCCATGCTCATGCCATAGCTGAGTATCTCCGCCAATACGTTCGCGCCACGCTCCCTTGCGGTCTCGAGTGGCTCGAGAAGCAGCACGGCGGCGCCTTCGCCGAGCACTCGCTCCGCGCGGAGGCCGGGACGAAGCCGGTAATCAAGCTCTTCCTCGCCTCGGCACAGGTAGCCAAACCGGTCATAGTTTCCGTAGGTGTGGCCATACACCTCGTCTGCCGCCCCCGCGAGGAGAGCCTTCGCGCGACCATCCGCAATCATCTCGCAGGCATACGCGAGGCTCTGCAGCCCTGCGTGCGGCCCGGGGCTGAGAGACATGTTGACGCCTTTGAGGCAAAGCCGCGCGGATACGTAGCCAGCCGTGGAGTTGGCTGTTACGGATGAGAACGCGGAGATGTCGGCTACATGGGCTTCGGTGGAGAAGACGCTGTCCATGTGCGGCATTTCGGACGCTCCGCAGCAGATACCCATGACAACGCCCACTTCCTCCGCGTTCTTGGGACTGACTTTGAGCCCGGCGTCGCGCAAAGCGAAGCTGGAAGCCGCGACGGCCATCCTGCCGATTTCCGTCAAACCCGAGAAGTCCAGCCGGCGGTCGACCTCGGACGACGCGAAGGCGTCGACGAGGCCGGCCAGGCGGGACCGCATGTTCTTCAGCGCGAGCCGGTCGATGGCGCGCAGGCCCACCTTGCCGGCGCGCAAGGCCTGCAACGTGGTCTGCGAGGTAAGCCCCAGGGAAGTGACCAGGCCGGTCCCGGTGATGACGACACGTTCGTCGCGGCGTGCGACGGGCCTGACAGGAGCGTCGCGGCCGGCAATAACGATGGCCGCGTTGTTCCCTCCGAAAGCGTAGTTCGCGGAAAGGAAAGCATTGTAGTCCTTGCGCCGGGCCTGGTTGGGTACATAGTCAAGAAGGCAGCCGGGGCGCGGGGATGAGAAGTTGATGGTCGGAGGGATGAACCCCTCGTTCATGGCGAACACATTGCATGTCGCCTCAAGAATTCCCGTGGCTCCCATGCAGTGTCCAAAGAACGACTTCAGCGAGACTGTCGGCATGGGGCAGTCCCCGAGAAATCTCGCGATGCCTTTCGACTCCGCGACGTCGTTCGCGGCCGTTCCCGTGCCGTGCGCGTTGATACAGCCGATGTCCTGCAGCTCAAGCCCGGAATCCCTCAATGCATCCAGCAGGGTCCGCGTTACCCCGCTTCCGCGGGGGTCGGGCGACGTGGGATGGTAGGCATCGGATGTCGTGGCGTTTCCCGCGATGCGGGCAGTCCACCGGCCGTGCCGTAGCAGAGCATGTTCCATGCTCTCAACAACCCAGAAGCCCGCCCCTTCGCCGATGTTCAGTCCAATAGGCAACGAGAAAGGCGCCGTGCGCTCCGGGGAGAGGGCTTTCAATGCGTCGAAACCGGACATATTGGCCAGGCAGAGGGCATCGGCTCCTCCGACAATCACCGTACTGCACCGGCCGCGGGCAATCAGATTCTGTGCCAGACCGAGGGCGGCGGTTGTGGATGAGCACGCAGTGGTGACGATCCACGTCTCGCCGCCCACGCCCAGCGCCTTCGACATGGCCTTCCCGAAGCCGTAGAGCTCGGCCTGGGTGTTGAGCTTCTCGTCGGGAGTCCTCTCGATCTTTCCGTGCTTGCAGGCGTACTCCTGCTCGCCGGAGAGCAAGCCGCCGTTGCAAGTCGCCAGAACCAGAGCCACATCGCGCCGCACTGTGTTGCCGCTCCAATCGAGGCCCGAGTCCTTGATCGCCATTCGGGCCGTGGCAATTGCATAAAGAAGGTAGGGGTCCTCGTACTCGTCGATCTCTTCATTCGTCAGCCAATTGTGCGGCTCGAAATCGTTGATCTGCCCGCCTAGCGCTGATCGAAAATGCGATGTATCAAAGCGGGTGATCGCGCCGATTCCATGGCGACCTTCCCGGAGCGCGTTCGTGACCGTGCCCCGGTCGTTTCCAATGGGACTGAGGATGCCGATTCCGGTGACGACTGCGAGGCTGCTAACGCCCTGCTTCTGCAGGGGTTTGCCGAGGACCTGGGCGTTATTCCTCCAAGTGGCCGGCTCCATGCTTGCGACGTGCTGGTCCTTCTTCAGCGCAAAGAAACCGTTCCAAACCTTCAGAAATTGCTCGTTGAGCTCATCAGGCGTCATGTTCTGCGGCCGGTACACCACGTGAGCGCCATTGTAGTGATTCCAATCCCGGTCGATGATCCGGTTCTGCCTCTCAAGGCGGTCCCAAAGGGGCGCCCCGGGATACGGGGTGAATATAAAGAACTCCGACGTGTGAATGTTGGCTTCGACAAAGAGCGAAAGGATGCGGTCGGCGATGCTTGTATCGTCCCATTCTCTGCCCAGCGCACAGGATCCGAAGAACCGGATATTCCGGTCCTCCAGTTTCTTGACGAGATCGACGAGCACCTGCCGCGCTTGTTTGTCGCCCTGGAGCGCCTTGATGGAAATCGGGTCGACATTCATCGTGCAGTAGAAGTTTCGCACGCCCGCCTCGGCAATCAGGTCAAGGAAAGCGGTATCGATGTTCAGCGCCAGCGTGGAGGAGACAAAGTACTTCTTGCCGAGGGGTTTGAGGGCCGTGAAGAGCTCCCTGGCATATTCCTGGATCCGTCTCTGGGTGAAGAACAGGACGTCATCTGCAAGGTACACGTTTTCATACTTGAGAGTCTTGATCTCCGTGACCACATGGTCGACGGGTCGAAAGCGCACGCGGCTGCCCATGTGCGCAGGAATCGCGCACATGGCACAAGTGTACGAACAGCCGCGGGATATCTGGACCAGATCCTCGTCCCAGTCGTATGAATCCTTGCTGTAGAAGATCTCGCGTTTGGGAATCGGCAGCTTCGACAGATCGAACCGGCAGCCACCAACATACTTGCGCTTGAGCTGCCTCTGCCGCGCGTCCGCCAGAATGGCTTCCCACACGGGCTCGACCTCTCCTTCGCAAACGCTGTCCGCGTGCTTCAGGCATTCCTCTGGCATCATGGAAGGAAAGAACCCGCCCATAATGACCTGCTTTCCGCTCCTTCGGTAGCCGTCCGCGATCTCGAAAGCGCGGGTTGCCTGCGGGGTGAAGCAGTTGATCGCCACCAGATCGGTGGCGGCCGCGTAATCCACGGCGTCGCCGCCGTTGTCGTCGATCAGCTCCACCTCGATCGACTCCGGCGTGAGGGCGGCCATGATCGGGATGCCAAGCGACGGCGGCGTTGTGAAGTTGCCGAGGAAATTCCGGAGGAGATTAGTGTCCAGATCCTTGCGGGATTCAAGGAACTTTGTGAATCGTGGATAGACGAACGTAATCTTCATATTAGCCCTTGCTCTCGCCCCTGTTGGAGTAGGCGAAGCTGACAAAACTGCGCAGATTCATCAAGAAGCGCCACCAGCTTTCGGGCGAGCGCCAGAGCATGGTGATGAACCCCAGCCAGACTTTGGGCCGCATGTAATGGAGCTGGTAGAACCTGCCGTACAGTGTTTCCAATCGCTCCCTGGTGAACCCCTTGGGGACAAAGACGAAGTGCATGCAATCCATCTTGGCGGGATCTTCGTCGAACGTTCCCAGGTCGCGGATGTTTTCGTGGATTGGCGAGCCCGGGAAGGGCGTGAATTTTGTAAGATTAAAGTCGTCCACCGGGAGCGAGAAGACATATTTCATGCTGCGCTGGATGCTCTCTTCCGTCTCGCCCGGCAGCCCCATCATGAGGAGCCCCTTGGTCCTGATTCCGGCCTTCTTGATGTCACGAATGCGCTGTGCCAGCATCTCCAGGTCGGGGTTCTGGCGATGCCGGGCCAGCAGCTCAGGATCGCCGGTTTCAATGCCAAGGCTCACCATCCAGCACCCGGCCGCCTTCATCTGGCGCAGTAGTTCGAGGTCCACGTGCTCGGCGCGCACCGCGCAGTTGAACGTCATGCCCAGCGGCTTGTCGAGCATCATTCCGCAGAAATCGCGGACGCGCTGCCGGTGGAACGTAAACTGGTCGTCGTAGAAATTGATGTGGCGGATGTGCCAGCGGTCTTTCAGGTACCGCAGGTGTTCGTATAGGTACTGCGCGGAGTTGTATCGAAAGCTTTTGCGGAAGACGGACCGGTCGCAGTAGCTGCACTCGTACGGGCAGCCCCGGCTTGAAATGCAGCTCGCGTTGGGCGAGCGCGGGTAGTTGAAGATGGGCAGCTTGTATGCGTCCGGGTACCCGGCCAGCTTCTCGTAGGAGGGGAAGGGAAGGGTGTCCAGGTCGACTCCTCGCTGCCTGAGGCCGGAGAACGCGACGTGCCGTCCGTCGCGGTAGATCAGCCCCGGGATGGATTCCGGATTCGAGCCGCCGCTGCGCATCAGCGCTTCAGTCGCCTCCTCGCCCTCGCCGATGATGGTGTAGTCAAGGTCCGGATTCTCCTCGAGGATGCGCTCCCGCAAGGCCGACACATGAGGCCCGCCAAGAACACCCTTGATCCCAGGCAATTCGGCCTTGGCCATTTTGACAAGACGCACCGCATCGTTGAAGCCGAACGTCGTGCAGCCCACGCCGATGAAAGCCGGCCGCTTATCGCGCAGCAGCTCGCGGATGAGCCCTTCGGAATCGGGCCAGGCTACGCAGTCAACGATGTCCGCCTGCAACCCCTTGGACTCCAGGTAGGCGGCTATGCTCGCCAAGCCGAGGGGGGGCATGAGGTTGGCGATGCGGGCAATGTCTCCGCCCGCCTTTTCCGGCCGGTAGCCCAGCGGATGAACAAGAAGAATGCGGTTCTGATCAAGTGGCATGTTGCACTATAGCACGAACCTGATGGTGCCAGTCAACGGCGTCTGGCTAAATGAATGCATTGATCCGGCTCTGCACGCTTCGCTGCGCAATCGGGGTGGAGGCGTTTTGTGGTTGTTCTTGAGAACTGTTGCGATTTCGACGACAGTACACACCAGCTGGTCGATGGTCTGCTCGCCGATGTGAAACGCCGCAGGCAGTCAATGGTGAGTTTATGGGAGGGGCCTTCCTTCATGGCGGAGCCGAAGAAGATTCTGCTGGTAAAGCCCGATTCCGAGCTGACGGTCGTCAAGCGGCTGCGCGCTTTTCTCCATCTCGAACCCTTGGCGCTTGAGCATCTTGCGGGCGCCGTGCCGGCGGGAGATGAGGTGCGCATCCTGGACATGACGGTCGAGACATGGCCCCTGCGCGCCCTGCGCCGGGCCGTCCGGCGCTATCGGCCGGACCTGGTTGGCGTGACCGCCTACAGCAACCAGCGCGCGCGGGCCGCCGAGTGTGTCCGCATCATCAGGGAGGAATCGCCAGGCTCGTTGATCGTGCTCGGTGGTCACCATGCCACGATCATGCCGCACGATTGCCGGATCCCGCACCTCGATGCGCTCGTGCGCGGCGAAGGGTGCGCGACGTTCAGGAAGATGATCGAGGAGTTGGACGGCGGCAGGGATGCGATCCTCGCACTGCCGAACGTCTACGCCCCGGACGCCACCGATTTCGGGGAAGTTCCACCGTATCCCGGTATCGACTCCCTCCCGCTCCCGCGGCGCGACCTCGTGGATGGAAGGAAGTACTTTTGCGCATGGAGCAGCCCTAGCAAGGCCGCTGGGGCTTCCATCCTGCCGGCAGTGGTTAGCATGCGGACGTCCTATGGCTGTGCCTACGAATGCAGCTTCTGCATCGTGCCGCAGCTCTGTGGCCGGAAATACTTCCCGAGGAGCATCGACAGCATCGTCGATGAGCTTGAATCGCTCACGTGCGACTACGTGTATTTCGTTGATGACGAGACGTTTCTTTCGCCTCGTCACATGTGGGAGCTCGGCCGGAAGATTCAGGAACGCGGTATCAGGAAGCACTACGTGTCGTGGGCCAGAAGCAATACGGTCACGGCCAACCCCGACCTGTTCAAGTTCTGGCACGAGATCGGGCTCGACATTGTCTACGTGGGACTGGAAAGCACCAGCGACGCCACGCTCAAGAGCCTCAACAAGAAGGCAACCCTTGCCCAGAACGAGGAGGCTATTCGGATTCTTGACGGATGCGGGATCACGTTGCATCCCGCCTTTATGGTCATGCCGGAGTTCGCCGCCGAGGATTTTCAGGCACTCAACGCATATGTTCAATCCATGCCCCCTGTGGAGGTCGCTTTCACCGTCTACTCGCCGTCGCCGGGAACTGAGGACTGGAAGAAGCATGCCGGTGACTACATCTGTGACCCGATCCGGTTCTACGACTGCATGCACACGATTCTGCCGACCCGTCTGCCCCTGAAGGAGTTTTACAGGCATTTCGCACAGCTCACGGTCCGAGCCATGAGCCGGAACCCCCTGCGGGTGAACAAGACCAGGGTCAACCCGTGGGAGCTGCTGAAGCTCGTATGGATGACGGGGCGCTACATCAGAACCCAGCGCAACATGTGGCGCGACTATGCCTGAGGCGCCAGACTGCCAAGGTATGCCGGGCTGCATAGGAAGGGAGGTGAGTCGGTTGGCGGGCAATGGTATGGAGATGGCAAAGATCGTGCAGAAAGGAAAGTTGGAATGAGCGATAGACTTCACCTGGTACGTTTGTTCTGTGTCGCTGCGGTGATGATGCTGCTTACGGGCTGCGCAACCCCGATGATGACGAAAACGAGCACGCTCTCGTCGCCGCCAGCGGGGAAGGCGATCGTCACTTTTGTTCGGCCGACGATGTTCGGCGGGGCGATCCAGTTCGGAATATGGGATAGTGATAGGTTCGTCGGGATTCTCGCAGCCCGCTCATACGTGCAGTACACGGCTGACCCTGGGGAACATCTGTTTCTAGCGCGGGCAGAGAATTGGTCCTATGTAAAAGCCAACCTTGAGGCGGGGAAAGAGTATTTTGTCGTTGGCAAGGTATTCCCCGGCGTATGGAAAGCGCGAGTGGCTTTGGACCCGGTGAAGAAGGATGAGCTTTTGAAACCCGGCGAGACGGCGAAAGTCGAAAAGTGGTTAAAGGATCTGAGTCCTACCGTCCCGATGGCGTCGTTGGTCGACCGCTATTCCGCCCCAAGGGTGGATCAGGTACGCCAGAGCGTCGAGAAGTTCAAGAAAGGGAAGGCTGGCTACGGAGTTCTGGAAGCGGAGGATGGTCGGTAATCGATGTTCTCGAGACGGTGTGCTCATCCGCCGTACTAGCTTTGAGACGTTTGTCCGCCCGGTTTGCGTGGGGTAGTGCGCAAGCCGGGCTGGGTGCGATTCTTCTTTCATGGCTTTGAATCTATGTTGAACCTTGCTGATGTGCTTGACAGCACCGCCGCGCGACTGCCCGCCAACATTGCGGTTTCCGACGGGGAGCGCGCCCTGACCTATGCGCAGCTGTGGCAGGAGGTGTGCCTTGCCGCCGAGAGGCTGAAGGTGGCAGGAGTATGCCGGGATCAGATGGTCGGCCTTCAACTCGGCAACAGCATCGCCTACATTGTTCTTACGTATGCCCTGTGGCGATGCGGGGCAGTGGTCGTCCCGATTCCCCTGGAGATGAGGGATATCGAACGCTCCGAATTGCTCTGCACAATGGATCTTGCCGCGGTGGTGTCGGGTAAGGTTCCGTCGTGCGCAGATACGGATGAAGGAATCGATGTTGCGGGCACTCCGGTGCGGGTGGTAGCGCTCCACGAGAGGATCGCGCCGGTCAGAAGCAAGGTGAATGCCGCCCTGGTGCGATTCACGTCCGGCACGACGAACGTCAACAAGGGCGTTGTGCTTTCGCACGAGTGCATCCTGGAGCGCATTACGGCCGCAAGCGCAGCGCTTCACATCGGGCCGGGCGATTCCGTGATATGGTGCCTGCCGATGGTGCACCATTTCGTGGTTACAATCATCCAGTACCTCTGGCGGGGCGCGACAATCGTCCTCGTACGGAACACGGCCTGTGAGCAGTTCCTTGACACGATCGTCGAGAACCGGGGCACTGTTCTCTATGCATCGCCGTTTCACTACGATGCGCTTTCGAAAGATGGGTCGGGGCGGGCGATTCCCTCGGTGCGCATGGCCATCTCGACGACCACAGCGCTTTCGCCGGAGACGGCTCTTCGATTCCACGAGCGTTATGGTCTCCGACTGATACAGGCGTACGGAATCATTGAGGTCGGCCTTGCATGCGTCAACCTCGATGACCCGGCCGGCCGGCCGACCTCGGCAGGGCGGCCGGCGCCGGGCTTCAGACTGCGACTTGTCAACGAATCGAAGTATGCGGGTTCGGGCGATGGCTGTGGCGAGATCGAAGTCACCGGTCCGGGTTTGTTCGTGGCCTACTTTCACCCGTGGATGGCCGCCGGCGAGGTGATGGACGGCTCGTGGTTTCACACGGGAGACGTGGGGAGAATCGATGGGGGCGGCTTTCTCTTCCTTCAAAGCCGGGCGAACAGTGTCATTAATATCGCAGGCATGAAGGTCTTCCCTGAGGAAATCGAGTGCGCCCTGAACGAGCACAGCTCGGTGCAGGAGGCGCGCGCGTATGCGGTGAAGCATGCCCATCTTGGGGAGGTCGTGGGTGCCGATGTGGTGCTGCGCCGAGGCGCGGCGCCGGCGACGGTGGAGGATCTTCGAATGCACTGCGCGACATGCCTCTCCTCTTTCAAGGTGCCGAACGGGATCCGGTTTGTGGACGCGATTGAAAAGACGCTTACTACCCTCAAGATCAAGCGGCCTGGAGCCCGGGAGTCGTTGTCGTGACCGATTCTTCGCCAGCCAAAAGGGAGAGTGGGGCGGCGGCGCCCTATCGATCATCCAAGTGGTCCGGAAGAACGAGGGGCGGACAACTCGGAAATCTGTTCTTTCTGCAGGTGCTCAGGATGCTGGGGATCCGGGCGGCTCATCTTGCCCTGGTCCCGATTGCAGCCTACTTTCTCGTCGCGAGCCCGCGCAGCGTGAAGTGCTCGTACCGCTATCTCAGGCGGGCGCTCGGGCCCAGACCGTTTTGGCAATGGCCGTTCCTCATTTATCGCCACTTCTATTCGTTGGGAATGAGCCTGCTGGACCGGGCCGCGATGCTGATGGGGATCAGCGAACCCGCTTGCACCTATGTGAACGAAGAGAACATCGAAGGCGCTGTCTCGCTTGGAAAGGGCGTGATCCTGATCGGTGCGCACGTCGGGAACTGGGCTGCCGGCGGGCATCTTCTGAGGCGATTGAAGACGCGCGTCAACATTGTGGCGCTGGAGAATGAAGTGGAAGGCATCCAGCGGATGTTTGACCGCGCCTTTCCGGACAAAGGGTTCCGGGTCCTCTCCTCCAGCCCCGACCTCTCTTCCAGCGTGGCGATCATGAACGCGCTGCGCAGCGGGGAGATTGTGGTCTTCAACGGCGACCGCGCCGTCGAGGGCTCCGTCAGCGCGGAGGCGGCCTTCTTTGGCGCCCCGGCCGACTTCCCGGTGGGCCCCTATCTCATGGCTTCGGTGACTGGCTCGCCGGTGATCAAGGTCTATGCTATGCGGGACGGGGTGGATCGGTATACATTCTTCTGCTCGGCGGCAAGGTTCGTCGAGAAGGGGCCCAGGCAGAAGAGGGACGAAATGCTCAAGTCCGCCGCCAAGGATTTCGCGGAAGCCCTGGAAGCAGTCCTCAGAAAGTATCCGTTTCAATGGTACAATTTCTATCCGTTCTGGAAGAACGAGGCATAGTGACCTATGGAAGCCCTCGCTGCAGAGAAGGTGATCCCGCACCGGCCGCCCATGCGGATGATTGACGCCCTGGTGGAATGGAGCGACGGCTCCGCGTCCGGCGTTGTCGTTTTCGAGGAGGGCCACATGGCGGTGCACGATGGCCTGGTGACAGAGGCGGCGCTTGTCGAGTGCATCGCCCAGACCGTTGCGGCGATGGAGGGCGCGAAGCGGGCCGCCAGCGGGCCACCGGCGGGGAACGCCGCGGAAAAGCCGGGCATGCTGTGCGGGGTGAGTGATTTCGTCGTGGCAAGGCGGCCGAGGGCGGGGGAGCAGTTGGAGATAAGGGTCCAGGTCCAGAAACGGCTCGGCCCCATGCTGCTGGCAGACGGCCAGGTTTTGTGTAACGGACACGTTGCCGCTTCCGGATCGCTCAAGCTTTCCGGCTGAGCGGGATTCGCAGCGGGCATTGGAGGACAACCATGGGCGTCAGGAGCAAACAAAGGCGGCATGCTTTCGGGGATGACCGCGTGTACCTGTCCGAGACGACGCAGGTGCGCGTGCGCTTCCACGAGGTGGATTCCATGCGCATTGTGTGGCATGGGCATTACGTCACCTATTTTGAGGACTCGCGTCGCGCCTTCGGTCGCCGGTACGGGCTGGACTATCCCGTCTTTCTGGAGAACGACATCGGCGCGCCTGTCGTCGGCCTCCATGTAGAGTTTCTGTCGCCCGCCATGGCCAACGATGTGTTGGACGTGGAGGCCCGGCTGTACAAATCGGACGGCGCCCAGCTCGAATTCGGCTATCAGGTGAGGCGCGGCGGGACCGGCATTCTGCTTGCAGCCGGAGGCAGCAAGCAGGTGTTCACCACGCTGCAGGGAGAGCTGCTTCTGACCTGGCCCCCCCTGATGCTAGAGCGCTATGAGGCTTGGAAGGACCTATGGATAGCCCCCGCCTGAAGGGTGACGTGGCCGTGGCCGGGGTTGGCGTAGTCTCCGCAGCTGGAGATGGTGCCGGCGCCATGCTGGCCGCTGCAAAAGAGAACCGCGTCGAGCTGCACGAGCATGCCGCGTATTCCGAAGGCCCCTACATGACGCGCTGCGTGGGGGCTGTGCCCGATGGGGTGTGGGACCTCCTTCGCGGCCAACAGCCTGCACGCACCGAGTCGCACGCGTTCCTTTTGGCGAATAGGGCACTGGCCGAGGCGCGGCATCAGGCGGGGCCGCAGCTCCTCGCGGCTGATCCCGGGAGGGTGGGGTTCGTGCTGTCCACGACCAAGGCCGAGGTTGGCGCGCTGGGCAGGATCGTGGCCGGGGGGCACTGCGATGACCGGCCGAGGCGCCATATTCTCGCTTCAGCGCTTGCGGCCGACCTGGCTTCCGCCCACGGCGCGCTCGGGCCGGTTCAGTGCGTGTCCGTCGCATGCATATCCGGCCTGCTGGCGATTCAGCAGGGCGCGCGGCTGATTCTTTCCGATCTCGCGGATGCGGTGCTCGTCATCGGGGTGGATGTCCTTTCCCACTTTGTTCTTGCCGGATTCAGCGCACTCAAGTCACTGGACCCGCGCGGTTGCCGACCATTCGACAAGGACCGGCAGGGGTTGAGCCTGGGCGAAGGCGCGGGCGCGCTTGTGCTTCTGCGATCGGATATGACTTCCGCTCCGCTGGCGCACGTCACGGGGTGGGGCGTAAGCAATGACGCCAATCATCTGACGGGGCCATCACGGGACGGGTCCGGACTTGCGCTCGCCATCGGGCGCGCCCTGCGCCAGGCCAACGTGACGCCCGACACCATTGACTATGTGAACGCACACGGAACCGGCACGGCCTACAACGACAGGATGGAAGCCCTGGCGTTGCAGACCGTCTTCGGGGATCAGTCGCCGTGGGTCAGTTCGTGCAAGGGAATGATTGGGCACACGCTGGGCGCGGCAGGGGTTATTGAGAGCGCGCTGTGCATTGTGGCCGCACGGGAGCATTGGGTGCCGGGAACACCGGGCTTCCGCACCCCGGACCCGGATGCCCCTGCTCGCGTGGCCGACACGCCCCGGCGTTCGGTGTCCTGCCGCCGGATATTGAAGATGAATTCCGGTTTCGGCGGCACAAACAGCGCAGTAGTCCTGGAGGTGACACCCCCGTGACACGTGAGGTGACCGCACTCGCGGCAAGCTACATTGCGCCGGATGGCTACGGCAGCAGCCGCCTTGGGCGGCGCAGCTGGCTTGATGGCCATGGCGCGCCGTGCAATAACAAGGACCTGATGGAGATCTCCTGGTCGGCGATGTTCTCATCGCCATGCTCAAGATTCGGACGGATGTCGCCGCTTACACGGCTGGGCCTGATGGCGGTTGAGCTGCTTGACGCCGGGCTTGCGGAAATGACAGACGAGCAAAGGACGAATACCGGGATCTGCATGTGCAGCCCTTTCGGATCGATGGCGACGGACATCGAGTTCCTGCGGGATAACAGCCCCAACACTTTCACATACACGTTGCCCAGCAGCGTGATGGGCGAGGTATGCATACGGCACAGGTTGCGTGGGCCCGGTCTGTGCCTTATGTCGGAGGGGAGTGCGGGCAGGGGAATTGTTGAAGAGGCCGCAGAGCGGATCTTCTCGGGGGAGGCCCACGCCATGCTCTGCCTATTGTGCGAGGCCCGCGGCGCTGAAACGCGAGAGGTCATTAACTCTGCGCTTGATAAGAACGGTGGCTTCTGCTGGTATGCGTACGGGTTGTATCTTGTGAGGGGAGACGGGTCCGAGGGTCGTGGCAAGGCCCTTGCGTTGGGCGGGGAGCCATCGGGGGCGGATATTCGCCGGATATGTCTGGATTGGAGATAAACCATGTCAATTGACGAACGGATCGAGGAGCTCAAAGTCAAAATCATTGCAGCGCTCAACCTGGAGGACATTGCCCCGGGTGACATCGATCCAGACGCGCCGCTGTTCCAGGAAGGACTAGGGCTGGATTCCATTGACGCCCTGGAACTCGTGGTCATGCTCGAAAAGAATTACGGCATCGCCGTCAAAGACATCGAGGTGACCAAGAAGGCCTTTGCATCTGTACGAGCCTTGGCCACCTTTGTGGCGGAGAACATTGGCAAATGAGCGAACGAGTTCCTGTCATAACGGGAACTGGAGTCATTTGCTCTGTCGGATGCAGCAGTGAAAGCGTCTGGCTGTCACTGGTCAGGGGCGCCGCGAAGTTTCAACCCCTAAAGCTGTTTCATTCCGCCCGCTTCGGGCAGGTGCCGGTGGCCGAAGTGACGGCGGACGTTAACGCGCTCTGTGGAAGCGGCGTTCGCGGGTCACGTTCCGACAAGCTTGCCTACATTGCTGTGCGGCAGGCCCTAGTCGCTGCGGGCCTGGGAGAGACCGGCGGCTACGGAAACCGTATGGGGATTGTTCTGGGCGCCACGGTTGGCGGCGTTCTGGGCACCGAGGAACTTGTAGGCGACCTCCTGAGCCGTCGCACCCACCGGTACGGGAGACTGCGCTACCACGAATGTGCCTCCGCAACGGATCTATGCGCGAAGAAGTTTCATTGCTTCGGCCCTACAACCACCCTTTCCACCGCCTGTTCCGGCGGCGCGATGGCGATCGCCCTCGCCGGCCAGCTCATCGAGAGCGGAGCTGCCGACATAGTGATCGCGGGCGGATGCGATTCACTGTGCCGGCTCACGGTCAGCGGGTTCGGATCGCTTCTGCTGCTTGATCCGGACGGGTGCCGGCCCTTCGATGTGAATCGGGCGGGCATCACTCTCGGGGAGGGCGCGGCGGCGCTAGTTGTCGAGAGCGCTGAATCGGCCGCGCGCCGCGGGGCTCCAGTCCTCGCGCGCCTGACAGGGTGGGGCTGCACCTGCGACGCGTTTCACGCGACCGCACCTGATAGCGAGGGAGCGGGGGCCTACGGCGCCATGGCCGGCGCGCTTCGCCGCGCAGGGCTCGATCCCTCCTCGATCGATCACGTTAATGCGCATGGCACGGGCACCGCCGGCAACGACCTTGCGGAATCCAAGGCGATCAGGCGGCTCTTCAGCGCATCCACTCCCCCCGTACTTTCCACGAAAGGGCTGTTCGGGCATACGCTGGGCGCCAGCGGCGCGATTGACGCCGTCCTTTGCGTGAAGTCGATCGAGCACGGCGGCCCGCCCATGAGCGTAAGGTTTGGGGCAGCCGATCCCGAGATAGGGTTCGCGCCCGTGCGAGAGGCACAGTCGAAGCCGCAATCCCACGTCATGAACAACGCCTTCGGATTTGGTGGCAACAATGTGTCTCTCATCTTTTCGCGCGCGGCGAAAACGGCTTCGGAGCAAGTCGGTCGCGGACCAACACCGTCGCTGGCAGGGCCGCACCGGTTCTCGGTTGCCGGAGTCGGGATCGTCTCTCCCCTGGGGAGCGTCTTGCCCGACGTGTTCGCAGCGTGCTCCCTGGCAGGCGCAGATTCATCCGTGCGGGAGTTTGCGTCGCCTTTGCCACCCGGGCGTGTTCGCGTCCACAGCTGCCCGGACGAGTTTGGCGCGAAAGAAGAGATCGCGACCGCCCGCCGCCGAAGGCTGGAGAGGATACAGATGATGGCGCTCGTTGCCGCCATGCGAAGCTGTCGCGGACTGGCGTCGGGGGATGCCGGACGAGAGCGGATTTGTGTGGCAATGGGCACAGGGCTCGGTTCCGCTTCGGCAACGGCCGCGTTTGTCGAGCCGGTCGTCGCTGACGAGAATGCAGTGCCTTCTCCCCAGAAATTCACCAATGCGGTGCACAATGCGCTCGCCTCGCAGATCGCCATCGCACTCGCCGCCCGGGGACTAAACTCCACTGTCACGCATCGTGAGATATCATTTGAATCCGCCTTGTGGCACGGCACGCAGGAGCTGGCATCTGGAAGCTCGGACTATGCCGTCGTGGGCGGGGCCGACGAGTTGACTCCGTACCTCCTCAGCGCCGGGGTGCGATGGGGCTGGTGGACTGAGAATTCCCCGCCGCTACGCCCCTTGTCCGCCAACCTGACCCGTCGACAAAGGGCGATTCCGGGAGAAGGCGCCGTGGTCTTCTGCCTGACTCAAACAGGTTCGGCTTTGCACGCTCTTGCTGAAGTGTGCTGCGTCTCTTTCGGCCGCTTCGCCGTAGACAAACGGACAAAGATGGATGCCGACAGGGAGGCAGGATGGATCGAGGGCGAACTCGCAGACCATGGCGTATCCCTCGCCAACCTCGACATGGTGCTTTCCGGAGCAAACGGACAATCGTCAACCGACGGCATGTACGCGGCCGTAGTTTCAGCGCTCCAACGTCGCTCGGGCAAAACAATCCGCCACGGCTGCTATAAACATCTTTGCGGGGAATACCACACGGCGTCCGCCTTCGGCATGGCCATGGCCGTGGGGTTGGTGTCGCAGCAGGTGGCCGCGGAAAGCCTGCTTTCTCCCGGTGGTGACTGCCGCACCGTACTCCTCTACACCCTGTCAGGGGAGGGCACACGAGCGATAACTTGTGTGTGTCGGCCGGGAGCGACTTGATGAGACGGGTCGTTGAACGATCACTTCTGAGCTGCGAATACGGGGATTCAGGCGGAGAATTCACCTTTTCTTTCTCTTTGTCGGAAAGTACTTTTCGGGGCCATTTTCCGCAGTACCCTATCCTGCCCGGGGTGTTCCAGTTGGAGATGGCGAGGTGCGCCTGCGAGCGGGTGACGGGCCGGAACCTGGAGATTGTGAGAATAGGCAAGGCAAAGTTTACCAGGCCGATCATGCCGGAGGAAGAGATTCGCCTGGCAGTGACGCTTCTGTGGCGTGAAGGGGTTCTTCAGTCACAGTCGACCGTTTCGGTGTCTGGCGAACAGGCTGGCAGCGCCAGCATGTTCCTGAATACTGTGGAATAGGGGGGGGCGAGTGCGCGTCAACGCTGATCTATCTGTTTGCGAGGCACCGGGAACCCAAGGGGAGGAACCCGCAGGCTTGGAGCCGCTGTTTAGATCCCGATGTACATGGCTTCTGCTTTTCGCATTCTTCTTCGGTACGTTCTGCGCGCTCCACGGGGGCCGGATCACGCCGGACAGTTCCACGCCGGACCGGTACTATCTGCTCACCGGCGATGAGCCGCACTACCTGCTTGTGGCGCATTCGCTGGCGTTCGACGGCGACATGGACCTGCGGAACAACTTGGCCCAAAATGACTATCTCGCGTTTTACGATCGCCCGGTGAGCGGCTACGTGAAGAACAAGGACTGGATCCTCGCGCGCGTGGGCCCGCGTTCCAGTCTCAACGAAGAGCCGCCTCGCTACTGGGCGGGGCGCGCCCTGCCGACCCAGCCGATCGGAACATCGGCGCTGATCGCCCCGGCATATCGCCTGGGATTCTTCTGGGGGAAGCGGATTCGTTTCACGGTGGCGCTGTTCTTCCACGCCTGGCTTGCCGCGCTGGCGCTGGTAATGATCGAGCTCTGCTGGGCATTCACGGGCAGGCGGATGACCTCGGTTTTGTTGCCCACGGCAGTCACCCTCTCGGCACCTCTGCTGTTTTACTCAGTGCCCACGTATCCAGACCTCCCTGCCGCTCTTCTGATAGCCCTAGGCATTCTGCTCTTGTTCAGGATGCAGACCGAAGGCGGGAAGGCCAGCCTGGTGCGCGCGCTGGCCCTCGGCATCTGCGCGGCGGCGCTGCCCTGGGTACACCTGCGGTTCTGGCCGTCCGCCCTGCTGCTCACGGCGGGAGCCATGTGGCCCAGGCCCGGGCGGCGTACCTTCTCTTTGGCGGCGGTGGCCTTTTCCATGCCGTGGATAGTCTCTCTTGCCGGGCTTGTCTATTACTACGAAATGCTCTTCGGGCTGCCCTGGCCCGTCTCCATTTCGCCGCCCTGCTCTCTCCGGATCGCATTTACGAGCGGCTGGCCGGGGCTTCTCATAGATCGGAACCACGGCCTGCTTGGCTATCTACCACTTGCACTGTTTGCAGCGCCCGGGCTCATCCTTCTATTCCGCGAGTGCGGCCGGGCTGGCACCGTGGCAGCCCTGCTGCTCATGGGCTACATGGGACTTGTAGGCACGAACGAGGGATGGCACGGCGGCTTTGCTCCACCTCTGCGGTACTGGGTCCCGGCCATGCCGCTCGTGGCTCTGTCTGCCGCAGTGGCGGTGGCGCGGACCTCTGCCCGCGGAGCCCGCATGGCGGCGCTGGTGCTTGGCGCTGTCGGCCCGCCCGTGGCGATTTGGGCAATGCTCCATCCGAAGCTGCTTTACAGCTATCACCACACGTTTCTGTCGAACGGCCCTTGGGCCCATCTCTGGGAACGGCTGCCGGTCTTTTTTCCTGAAACGCAGAAGGGGAGCCTGATTGCAGCCGGGGCGGGGGCCGTCGTCGTGGCGCTTTTCACACTGTGGGTCCTGCGCGGCCGGGCGAAGACGCCATGACCTGCTTCTTTCTCCTCTTGCTTCTGCGCGGCGTTCAACTGAGAATCCGTTTTCGTGCAGTCTTCGGAAGGGAATCGCGACATGAATAGTAAACGTATACCGCGTTATCTGGCAGCCTGCCTTCGCGCCGCGTTCCGGAGCAGCCCTCGATCGTTTTTGAGAATGCTTTCGCAGTCGCCATACACGGTCAAAGACCTGCCCGGCTATGGCGTGTCAATGCTTGTGGACGTGCGCGACCCTGCTATTTCAAAGCCGATTCTCGCCCTGGGAGAGTACGAAGGCGGATTTTCCAGCCAGCTTCTGGCCTGTGTTGGCGAAGATACGCACTTTGTCGATATCGGTGCGAACATTGGCTTCTTCACGCTGACGGTGGCAGCGCGGGCGCCACGCGGCAGGATTTGGAGCGTCGAGGCCGATCAGCAAAATGTCCGGCTCCTTCGGGCGAGTGTTGCCCTGAACGGGTTTGAAAACCGGGTCGAAGTCCATCACATGGCCGCGAGCGATGCGGAGGGCGAGGTCTTCTTTTCCACGCTCGGCTACGAGGCGAATATCGGTGCGCGCTTTACAGCCAAAGAGGAATCCACTTTGCTGGATCACTCTCTCAAAGGCGCTCGCAAGCCCATAAAGCTACGCGCGCAAACGATGGACTCTCTTCTGCATGGAAAAAGGGTGGATCTCGTGAAGGTGGATGTGGAGGGATACGAGCCCGTGGTGTTCGCCGGCATGCGCGAGGTGTTACGGCAGCAGCGCCCCGTGATCTTCTCTGAGTTCGCCCCCGGTACAATTCGGCACATCGGGAAGAGCGACCCGGCGGACATGCTTCGCTTTGTACGTGATTGTGGCTACGTGTTGGCCATTGTCGAGGAGGGTGGTCTCCTGACGCCGATGGGAGGCAATGTTGAAGGCATACTGGGACGGCATAGCGAGAAACAGCACCATCTCGACCTGATGTTTATGCCAGGCGAAAAGGTCGACAGACTGCCCGGCCGAGCACTGTAAGCCGTATGGCCTCCGTTGCCATAATTCCGCCGGAATCAGGGCCCTGTGAAGTAAGGCTTTGGAGCGTGGGAGTGAGCAGGACATTCATTCTGCTGTTGCTGGTGGCCACAGCCGTGATTTCGGCCGGCTGCGCCACGCTCACGGCAATCGACACGAACTCAATAGCGGGGCTGACGCTGCGGCAATGCGTGATCCGGTACAACCTGAAGCAATACAAATCGTGGGATCTGGCGACCGTACCTCCCTACGACGACAGCTCTGTGACGTATCTTATGGAGCGCGGAAATCTCACTCTCTGGCTGGATTCCGATCGCACTGTCACTTCCGCCGCATTCCTTCCCAGCGCGCTACCTCCCGAGGAGCGGTTACGGCTGCTCGGTAGCGGCTGGATCAAGTATGTGCGCGAGACAAGGGGCGCCGCGCCGCTGCAGGCGCCTGTCGGCAATCCGCAGAGCAGGAAGAAGTGACGCTCCGGGGTTGAAGCGATGGAACCGATTAGGCACTTTCACGCTCTGGCGGTCTTTGCCTGCAAAGCCAACCGGCTTTACCGGATTTACGTCCGGCCGCAGGAGCTTGTCTTCATCTGGGCGGGGAAGGGAGGGGAGGGAATGGCAGGCGCGCGCGCCGTTTCTCGGCGTGGCGGACTGCATGCGATTCTCGGAAAGGCGGTGCTGACTGCGGTCAACCCGGCCAAGGGCAACGAGGCACGACAGGCCGTCCTCGACAGAACCCCGCTTGAGGACCTGATCGGGAATCACCCTCACAATGCGAGGGCTGCCGTCGGCGAGTTCAGTGAAGTGCGAATTGCGCCGCGCTCCGACGGCCATGCCCGCATTTACTCTGATCACGGGCACCAGGCCTTGCTTCACCTGCGGCACCGGACACTGGGCCGGTACCGGCTTGGTATAACATCTGTCGAGGATGTCCGGGTGGCTCTCAGCGAGTTGCATCGCACGTTCGGCGCGAAGTGCCGCGTTGAGATCCCGTGGCCGGAACAAGCGCTGGAGTGCGGGTGTCGCTTCTGCCGCTTCGACCGGTGAGCCGTCGCCCGCGCCGCTGCGCTCAAAGTATCTTCCCGAACTCCATCGTATATCGGCCACGGTAGGTGGCTGCAGGCACCTGCGCCTCTGGCGGCAGGATCGTGGACCAGCCCATGTCGCTCCCGATGCCGGCATGCTTCAGGTCGATGCTCAGGAACGTCTCCGCCCGCCGCGTCAGTTTGTGGTCGTGCGTAGCCGCGCGTAACTCAGCAACGCTGAAATGGCGCACATCAAAGTGGAAAGGCGCCTCGCCGGTCACCCGCAAGTAGCGGCCGTCCCGGGCCTTGAGTTCCACCCACCGGGTATCCTCGTGCCCGCCGCACTCGCTGGGCGGGACCAGCGCCGTGTGCTGCGCCGACACGGTGGACGTCCATGCGCCGACGAGGGCATGCGTCTTCCTGTCGATGTAGCTTTCCCATGGGCCCCGCCCGAACCATGAAAGAGCCTCGAACCCAGCGGGCAGGACCAGGCCAAAGCCAACGCGCGGGGCGTGGTTGAGGTTCGGATGAAGCGCCGCCGCCCAGTCGACGACCACGGCGCCGCGCCCATCGAACTCCAGATCCATTGTGCAGAGGATTCCGCCTGTAGCGCCCGGCGCCTGGAGGAACGCCCTCACGTTCGCCCTGGCCGCGCCGCCGGGCACCGTGTACGCCTGCACGTGTTCGACCTGTCGTGAAAGGCGATCATATCCGGCGTCGTCCCACATGTTGAACAGGCCCCATCCGCGACGGCAGTCCAACCCGGTGAAGCCGCGGACGAACTGTTCGCTGAGTCCCGCCGCGAGGATCCTTGAGCCGTCTTTCATCCCGATGGAGAGGACGCCGTCCCTCCCCAGCGCTGCCGTATAGTCACGACCGGTGACCAGCCAGCCCTCCGCCCTTTCAGCGAGAGATGCGGGGACGCACACCGTCGGCACTCTTGGCGCGGCTGTACCCGACGGCAGGGCGAACTGGGTACGTAGAATCTCGTGCCCGGCCTTCGCCCACGGTGTGGAAGTGGCCAGCGTGACAAAGAGATTGAGCCGGCACTCGCCGCCGGGCATTGCCTCCTTAACAACGGGCAACTCGAACCCGCCATTCTCCATCGGCTTGACGTCTGGCAGTGCGGCCTCGCCAGTCCGGACGGTCACGCCGTCCGCCGTGAGTTCCCAGCTCAGGCGGTAGTGTGATGTGTCCCACGCCTGACAGCGGTTGTGCAAGGTGAATCGGCCGTCGCTCGCGCGGGTGACGTGGACCGGCGCATACACATTCTTGATTTCCCATGCCGAGGGCTTCGGTGTGAGGTCCGCGAGAACAATGCCGTTGCAGCACATGTAGGGCGGCTCAGCCCAGTCCACGACCTCTTCGCCGAAATCGCCGCCGTAGCCCGGAAACACCTGGCCGTGTTCGTCGTGCGCTACAAGGGCCTTGTCAGACCAGTCCCAGATGAACCCGCCCTGGAACCGTTCATAGCGCTCCGTGAGTCCAAGAAACTTCGAGAATCCGCCCGCGCTGTTGCGGATGTGGTAGGCGAACTCCACCTGCGCCACCGGACGCTGGTCGCGCCAATCGGCCAGCAGGCTCAGGATGTCGTCATACTCCTTGTACATCGGGCAGCGGATATCCGAGATGCGTGAGTCCGGGTTGAACGACTCATACTGGACAATGCGGGTGGGGTCGTAGCAGCGAATCCACTGGGTCATTGCGGCATGATTCGGGCCGTGACCCGACTCGTTGCCGAGGGACCAGCAGAGAACGGACGGATGGTTCTTATGGACAAGGACCATGCGCCGGGCCCGTTGCAGGAATGCTTCCGCCCACTCCGGGTCCATGGCCAGACGGCTTTGTACCGCATGGGTCTCGACGTTGGCTTCGCAGATGACACAAAGGCCGTATTCATCGCAGAGATCGTACCACGCCGGATCGTCAGGATAGTGGCAGGTGCGGACCGCGTTGATATTGAGCTGCTTCATAAGCAAGATTTCGCGGCGCATCGTTTCCAGCGGAACCGCGCGGCCGCTCTCCCAGAAATGCTCGTGGCGGTTCACGCCGCGGAAAATGAGGCGCCTGCCGTTGAGTCGCATTACCCCGTCGGCGATTTCCATCGTCCGGAACCCGGTCCTGCACGACTCGAAGTCCACCTCGCTCCCGTCCGGAGCCACGAGCGCGAAGGTGATCGTGTAGAGCGCCGGCTCCTCGGGGGTCCATGGCTGCACGCCCGTCATCGCAATCTCGACGCGCGCCGCGCCGCGCTGCCGGTAGGGGTGGGGCTCCTTCATGGCGGCGAAAGACGTTTCGTCGACGACGTTGCTCTTTCCCTCGCCAACGCACCGGCCCTCTTTGTCGTAGACTCGCGCCATGACAAAACAATCCGCGAAGCCTTCAAATAGATTAATGAAACCGAGCGCGGTCAGCCTCCCGCGGCCGTTCGCTTCCGGGCGAGCTACGACGAACCAGTCCCTGATGTGCTCCCGGGGCTTGGCGAAGAGCCGGACCGAGCGGAAGATGCCCGAGAGATACCAGTAGTCCTGGTCCTCCAGCCACGTGCTCGCGCACCAGCGCACGACCTGCAGCGCAAGGGTGTTGCGCCCCTTCGCCAGGTACGGCGTGATGCGAAAGTCCGCCGGGAGCTTGCTGTCCTGGGAGTATCCGACGGCTTGGCCGTTGACCCAGAGCACGAACGCCGCTTCTACGCCGCCGAAGTTGATAAATACTTCCCGGCCGCCCCATGATTCCGGCAGGACGAACTCCCGGACGTAGCAGCCCGTCGGATTCTGCTCAGGCACGCGGGGCTCGTTGAAACGCGTTGGCCAGCCATGCTGCTTGGACGGCTCCAGGATGTAAGGCGCCTGGCCGTTGGGGGGGAACGGCATCACGTAGTTCGTGTAGATAGGCTTGCCGAATCCCTGGAGTTCCCAGTTGCCGGGAACTGTGATATCCGTCCAGCGGCTCACATCGTATCCCGCCATCCAGAAGCCTTGCGGCACCTCCTCGGGGCGTGCGGCAAGATGAAACTTCCATGAGCCGTCCAGCGACATCGTCCGGCCGGAGACAGCCCGGTCGCATGTCCGCGCCTGTGCCTCGCTCTCGTAAGCGCCCCACGGCGCGTGGGAGGGCTCGCGGTTGACTTCCATGATTCTGTGGTTCTCCCAGAATCTTCCGGGATCCGGTAACAAGCCGCTCATCGTTGTCCTCTTCTTCCCGGCGGATGCAGTTCCGCCTTATCATCCTTTTGACCGGCGCGCCTCAACGGCGCGCAAATATATCTCCCGTGATCCGCCGCGTGCGATGTTTATTTTCTGCATCCAGTGCTCACAGGAAGAATGCGCGACGATGGCACGGGGGGGGGGAGAGTGCAGTTGCGAAGCAGTGCAAGCGGGATTGACAGGGCCTTCTGCGGGTGTAAAAGTGTAATGCCGTTGAGGGCTTTGTTCCATGCGTTGCGAGATGAGCAGAGGAAGATGGAATGAGAATGGCACTGCTTGTCAACGACCGTGAATCTCGCGCGAGCCTGGCGAAAGCGCTCGCCGCGTCCGCCGTCTCCGTCGATGAATATCCGACCGTGGAGAAATCGTTGCTGAGCCTCACATCGGTGCACTACGACCTCATCGCCATCCATTGGCAAGTTTTTCCGGGGCTGGAGCCCGGTACCCCGCGCATGAAGAGGTACGCAGCCGCGCTCCAGAAGACAACGAGGAACCGGAGCGCGCTGCACTGGGCAGTGGCCTTAGGCCCGATGGACGCCATACGCGCGCTCGGCTCTGTAAATGCCACGACATCCATTGTCGCGATCTTGCCGGGCATCGGCCGCATTCGCTATGACGCCGGGAAGCGGCTGACAAGGGAGTCGGTTGACAAAGACCTGGCCGCGCGACAGCCCGCGTGCGTTATTGCAGAGACGTCTATTGATCAGATTGCAGAGGAATTGCGTCGGCAGTTGCCCGGAGTAGCGATGCCGCAGTCGCAGTGAATGTCACTTGCGACTTCTGCGCCGGCGCTGGCTCCGCATCGCGTAAGCTTGGAAAGCGAGGCAGATGAAGACCCTTGTCGGCGTATTGAGAAGTGCCACAACGGCGCCGGCGCCGGATATCCGGTGCTGGATTCCTGAACGCGGCCAGAATGGCACAGGCCTGGTCATCTTTCCAGGCGGCGGCTATGGAGGACTGGCAGATCATGAAGGCAGCGGGTACGCGGAATTCTTCTCGAAGCACGGCGTGAGCTGCTTTGTCGTCAGGTACAGGCTGGGGCCGGAAGGGTTCCGGCATCCGGCCATGCTGGAGGACGCGCTTGCGGCCATTTCGACCGTCCGCGGCGCCGCTACTGCGCTTGGAGTGGACCCCGGAAGAATAGGTGTCATGGGGTCGTCGGCGGGCGGGCACCTGACGGCGCATTCTCTCGTCGCGTGGGACACGTATCCAAGCGATATCTCGCTGCGTCCAGACTTTGGGATCCTCTGCTATCCGGTCATCACGTCAGGCGGCGAGTTCTGTCACCAGGGCTCCATGGCGAACTTACTCGGGCCGACTCCCGCGCCGGCGTTGCTGGAGGAGGTGTCCTGCGAAAAGAGAGTTACGACGGATACACCGCCGTGCTTCATCTGGCACACCGCTGAAGACTCGGGAGTTCCTGTCGAGAACAGCATGATGTTCGCCTCCGCCCTGCGCAGGAACGGAATACCCTTCGAATTGCACATCTATGCGAAGGGGGACCATGGGCTTGGCCTCAATGCCCCGTTCCCCTGGGGAGAGGAGTGTCTGCGATGGATGGGTGTCAAGACGGGCGCCGGACGGAATGAAATTGCGCCGTGCGCCAGGTGTGAGTAGCATCTCTGGCGTAGGGTTGCTTGGCGCGTGATGCGCGAGCGACTAGAGAAGAACAAAGGAGACTGGTATGGCCAAACTCAACATTGAACTGTGTCCGGAAACGGGTATTTGCTCGATTATCAGGGAGAACGGGACTAAGGTGGATCTAATGCCGGGCGAGGTGGACTCCCTCCGCGAGGCGGGTGGCAATTCGGAGTCGGCGCGTCAGGTCCTTTCGGAGGCCGACTCAGACTTTGCCTCCTCCCTGGCGAAGGAGGAACTGGATCAACTGACAGCGCGCTTCAAGAAGCGGCAGCCAGATCAACCGTGAGCCCCTGCGATACGGATGGAAGCCATCGCGCCACTTTCCGAGTGGAGTCGCCGGTACTTATCCGAGGAGCGGGCATCCTCGGTGATAACGGCGCTGGCCAGGTAATGGCTGCGAGCCGTGGCACGGGGAACCGGAGCGCGTGAAGCGGGATGTGCTGATCCTGTCGCGCGGATCGATCGATGTCCTCGACGGCGAGATCCGCCTTGCCATTTAGGACTATCGCGACGTGCTGGTCGGCGAAGAAGTGGATCCTTGGGTGCAAGGAGCGCTGTCCAAGTACGGCCCGTAAGATTTGTGAGTGAAGGAACTTCCGAATGGAGACGAGATTCATCCCCCTCAGCATCGCTATGACGTTCCTCATCGCCGCGGCCGCTTGGGCCGTGGAGCCTTGGCCCGGGGAGTCATGGAGCGAAGCGACGGATTTGACATCGGTAGGCCCGGCCGTGTGGTCGTCGAATCTCAGCGGAGCGTACTGGAACCCGCGGACCCGTCGCCTGTGGCTCGCCGACAATTCGGGTACCTTTACGGTGCTGCGCGAAAACGGAAAAGGAGGCTTCTTGGAGGAGCGTGACTACAGTCCGGACGCCGACCTGGAAGCCATCACGCAAGTGGACGGCGACGAGACGCATGTGTACCTGTTGGTGGAGCGTGCGAACGTCATCCAGGAATTCGACATTGCAAGTGGAAAGCCCAGGCGCGTATGGAACGTCACATCTCTGGTCGGCGATCTCAAGAATGAGGGCACCGAAGGGCTTGCCTTCGTGCCGAACGCTTGGCTGGCGGCGAGCGGCTTCGCGGACGGGGCAGGGAAACCATACCCCAAGAGCATTCACGGCGCGAACGGCTTGGGCGGCATTATGCTTGTGGCCGTGCAGGATACAGCAGGGACGAGCGCCGGATGTGTGTATGCCGTAGACCTGAAGAAGGACAACACGTGGACTGCGGTCGGCAAGTACAGGACGTCCCGGAAGGAGAGCTGCGACCTCGCCTTCGATTCATCCGTCGGACGCCTTTACATCCTGCATAACATCGACGGGAACATTCTGGAAGTGACGGACTTGACGTCGTCTTCGCTCGGCTCGGAACGGGTATTCACTTCGCTGAAAGAGTTTCAGGTGCCGAGCAACTCCAATATAGAGGGGTTCGCCCTGACCCCGGCTTTCAAGAGTGACAGGAAGCCCGGCGACGGATGGTGCTTCTTTACGGACGACAGCAATGTCAACGGAGCTCTGCGTTGGTTCAAGCAACTGCGGCCTTCCGGCTCAACAAACGCAGCGTCCCCGATGCGGGACGCTTTTCAGAATCCGCCGCCTTCGCCCGGTGGTGCGGCGGCCATGTGAGCTGCAGCGCGCCGCGTCAAAAGCGCCCGCCTTGCCGGGGCAGCGGCTGCGAAACGCCCGACCGGTTGACAATCGGCCGCTAATGCCGGACAATCCACCCCCATGCGGAACGGACTGACTGATATCTGGCAACGACGCGAATTGCTGTGGCTTCTCGTCGTTCGCAATCTGAAGATCCGGTACAAGGATTCCTCGCTGGGATTCCTCTGGTCGCTCGTGAGCCCCCTGAGCATGATCGTCATCTACTCGATCTTCGCACGGATCCTGCGGTTCAATGCGGGGAACCCTCTCTATCTCCAGTTTCTTGTTACAGGGCTGATTGTCTGGCAGTTCCTTCTGCTTTGTCTTAATGATTCGCTTCACACCATTGTGGGCCACGCGAATCTCATCAAGAAAACCAGTTTTCCGCGCATTACGCTGCCGCTTTCCACAGTGGCGGCGAACTTGGTCCACTTTCTATTGACGCTCGTTGTGCTGGTCGTGTTCCTTGCCATGACGGGCATGCATTTTCGCGGCCTGGAGTTTTTGCCGGCCGTGATCCTGACGCAGTGCGCGTTGTGCCTCGGCGCGGGGCTGATCATTGCCACGGCGTATGTGTTCTTTCGCGATACGCAGCATATCCTGCAAATCGTCACCATGGCCTGGTTCTTTCTTACGCCCATCTTCTACGCGCCGGCAATGCAGGTCGATCACTTGCCGGCCGCCTGGCAGTGGGCGGTATTCCTGAACCCCATGACAGGGCTGACCTGCGTCTATCGCTCAATTCTCATGTCGGAGCCCTTGCCCGCGCTGAGCGGCATATGTATCTCTTTTTCCGTTTGCTGGGCGCTGCTGGCGGCGGGGGCATGGATGTTTATACGGCTCGAGAAGCGGTTTGGTGACGAACTATAATGAGCTCGCCTGTCATAACACTGGAGAATGTGACCAAGACCTTCCGGCTGCGCAGCAGCGGGACGCGGTCGCTGAAGTCTGCGGCGCTTGATCTGCTGCGCGGCGGCCGCGCAGCAACATGGCTGCACGCGCTGAAGGATGCACAGCTCAGCGTCGCTGCCGGGGAAACGCTCGGCATCATCGGCGCGAACGGCGCGGGAAAGAGCACGCTGCTGGCGCTGATCGCGGGCACACTCACCCCGACTGCCGGGCGCATCACCACGCGAGGCAACATCTCGTCCCTGCTCGAACTGGGCGCTGGATTTCATCCCGACCTTACCGGCCGGGAGAACATCTATTTGTACGGGGCCATCATGGGCCTCACGCGGCGCCAGATGCGCGAGCGCTTCGACGCGATCGTTGCGTTTGCCGAGCTAAGCGACTTCATCGACCAGCCCGTGAAACACTACTCGTCGGGCATGTACGTGCGCCTCGGCTTCGCGGTGGCGGTGGAGGTCGATCCCGACATCCTGCTTATCGACGAGGTGCTCGCCGTGGGCGACGTGAATTTTCAGCGCAAGTGCCTCCAGAAAATGGAGGAGTTCCGGCGCAAGGGCAGAACCATGCTGATCATCTCCCATGATCTGCCCACGATTCAGCGCATTAGCGACCGCATCCTTTTCCTTGACCATGGCAAGGTGCTTGGAGTCGGCATGCCGGATGCCATGGTGGGGGAGTACGAGACGCTCTCCCGCGACCGACTCGCAGAAGGCATTCAGCGCGAATGGGGCACCGGCGAGGTCAGGATGAAGAAGGTGCGGCTGCTGGATGGCCGTGGCTGCGAGACGGCGGTCTTCAGGTGGGGCGAGCTGCTGGAGGCCGAGATTCGCTACGAGGCCGCACGGTCCATCCGCGACCCCGTCTTCGGCTTTGCCATCCGCGACCGTGACGGCAGGCTTGTCTTTGGAAGCAATACACAGATCGATGCTCTCGCGATCCCTGAAGTCTGTGGCGAGGGCGTGGTCCGGCTCAAGGTAGGCCCGCTGACGATGTCTGCCGGGCCGTACCTGCTTTCGTTCTCCACACATTCCGCCGACCACCGCACCAACTACCACCGGCTGGACAACTGCTGCGCAATCGCGGTGGAGTGCGACAAGCCTTTTGAGGGGTGCCACATGCCCACCCGCTGGAGCCTTGAGAAATGAAGGGCGAATCCAAGATCGCAGACGATCCTTTCGCGCGCGCGGCCGTCCGGCGCGCGCTGGAGGAAGACGTAGGCTCGGGGGACGCCACGACGCTCGCGCTTGTTCCTCCCGGGCGGGTTGTGGATGCCGCGGTTCTTTGCCGGGGAGAATGCACTGTTTCAGGATGCGATGTGGCGGCCAGCGTGTTTCTCGAGGTCGACCCGCGATGCGAAATCCGCATCCTCGTGCCGGACGGCAGGCGAGCGCAGCCCGGCGAGACGCTGATGGCCCTGCGCGGCCCGGCGCAGGCGATTCTCACGGCAGAGCGCACGGCGCTTAACTTCATGCAGCGCATGACAGGCATCGCCACGCTCACGGCGCGCTTTGTCGACAAGGTGCGCGTTTGGCACACGGCGATCCTGGATACGCGCAAGACAACGCCTGGCCTGCGGGCCCTTGAAAAATACGCCGTACGATGCGGCGGAGGGGAGAACCACCGCTTCGGGCTGTTCGACCGAGTGCTGATCAAGGACAACCATCGCCGCCTTTGCGTGGGCGAGAACGGGGACTCCGGTCTGGACGCGGCCATCGAGAAGGCTCGGAGCAGTTTTCCAAAGCTCCTGATCGAAGTCGAGGTGGAGAATGACGACGAACTGATCAGCGCGCTCAAGGGGCGCCCGGACTGGATTCTTCTGGACAACATGGCCCCTGCGGATATGGCACGCTGCGTCAGCCTTTGCGCCGGGCGCGTCAAAATCGAGGCGTCCGGCGGCGTCACGCTCGAGAACGTTGAAGAGGTGGCTCGCAGCGGCGTCACCGCCATTTCCCTCGGCTGCCTGACGCATTCCGCGCCCGCAGCGGATCTGTCCCTCGAAATCACGTAAGCAGATATATGGCCTCTCTCGTCATAAAGATCGGCAATACCAGCTCGGTCGCGGCACTCTACAAAGCGGGGCGCATCTCCCGTTCTTCGCGACTGCTGCGCCGCGGGCAGTCGGCCGCCGCAATTAGGGCCTGCATTCTGTCCGTCGTGGGGCCGCAACGCGTAGATCGGACCGCGGTGTGCTCGGTGGTTCCGGACCTGACGAGAGCGTGGCTCGCTGCCGCGCGCAAGGTTACGAACGGCGATCTTCTGGAGGTCTCTGCGGATCTCAAGCTGGGAACGGACCTGCGACGCTACCCGCGTCCTCGAACGCTTGGGGCCGACCGCATCGCAAACCTGGTCGCCCTGGCTACGCGCGGCCTTTTTCCCGCGATTGTAATCGACTTCGGGACCGCCACGGTTTTCGACGTTATCAACAGCAGGGGTGAATTCATTGGCGGAGTCATTGCACCCGGGCTGCCCGTGATGACAGACTATCTTGCGGAACGGACGGCGCAGCTTCCGCGGATCGAGGTGGGGCGCGCGTGCGGAAGCATCGGGCTCAATACGCGCGGCGCAATGCAGATCGGCGCCATGGTGGGCTACCGCGGGCTGGTGCGCGAGATTCTGGCCCACCTTGCAAAATCCGCCGGGACAGGCCGGCCGCACATTTGCGTCACGGGCGGGTACGCAGCGCTGGCGCTCAAGCGCATGAGCCTGCCGTGCACGCGCGAGCCCAACCTGACGCTCAAGGGAATCGGAAGAATCCTTGACCTTAACCCGCGCCAGCCAGGGAGGACTTCGTCATGAAACATGCCTACGCGGTTATTCTTGCAGGAGGGAGGGGCGAGCGGTTCTGGCCTCTCAGCACCTCGCGCCGCCCCAAGCAGCTGCTCGCGCTTTTGGGAGGGCAAACTCTGATTTCGATGGCGGCAGAGCGGCTGGAGGGCCTGATTCCGCCGGAGCGCATCCTCATTATCACCAGCAGGGACCTTGTGGACGCAACGAGGATGGCCGTGCCTGATCTCCCGGCGAACAACGTGATCGGCGAGCCTGTGGGCCGCGACACTGCGGCTGCCTGCGCGCTCGCCTGCGCGCTGGTGGAGCGCAGGGATCCTCTGGGCGTGTTCTGCATACTCACGGCCGATCAGGTCATCGGAGACGTGCCCCTGTTTCAATCAACGCTGCGGGAAGGGTTCCGGACGGCGACGGAGAACGACGTGCTCATCACCATCGGGGTGAAGCCGGCGTTCGCGAGCACAGGGTTCGGCTACATTGAAGCAGGCGAGCCATTCGCTTCGCACGCGGGCATCGACTTTCTGCGCGCCCGGCGTTTTGTCGAGAAGCCGGATGCGAGCACGGCGCAGGCGTACCTGGAGAGCGGCCTGTATTTCTGGAACTCGGGCATGTTCATCTGGTCCGCGGCATCTCTGCGCAAGGCTTTTGCCGTTCATCGGCCGCAGCTGATTTCTCTTATGGACGGGGCCAAGAACGCAAGGGATGCGTCGGCTTTCCAGAATGTGCTGGCCGCCGAGTACGCCGTGATGCAGAGGATATCCGTAGACTATGCACTCATGGAAAAAGCGGATAACATCGTGATGGCTCGCGGAGTGTTTGCCTGGGACGACGTGGGAACGTGGGCCGCGCTGGAGAACCATCTGCCCGCCGCCGCGCGCAACGCCGTGGTCGGCCAGTGCGAGACTATCGACGCATCGGGGAACGTGGTCTATTCGGCGGGGAGACTTACGGCGCTGATAGGCGTGAAGGACCTGATCGTCGTGCAAGCCGAGGGGGTGACCCTGATCTGCCCGAAAGAACGGGCGCAGGATGTGAAGAAGATGGTGCAGCTTCTCCACAGCGCGGGCCGGTACGAGGACTTTCTGTAAAGAGGGAGGCAGCATGGCTCGCATTCTGGGAGTGGACTACGGGGAGCGGCGGATCGGCTTCGCAGTGAGCGACCCGCTGGAGTGCATGGCGCTCCCGCTCTCGATCGTGACGGTCGAGGGTGATCGCCAGACCATCGAGGCGATCCGGCGCGTGGCGGCCGAGGTCGGGGCGGAACGGATCGTAATCGGCCTGCCGCTCAACATGAACGGCAGCTCCGGCCCGATGGCTCAGAAAGTGAGCACCTTTGCATTGGCGTTGCAGGTCGCGATCGGCCTGCCCGTTGTCACCGCGGACGAGCGCCTGAGCACCGCGCTGGTCGAGCGCTCGCTGCTCGAGGGAGACATGAGCCGCCAGAAACGCAAGGGCCTGCGCGACAAGCTTGCGGCGCAAGTAATCCTGCAGGGGTACCTGGACCTCGAGGAACACAAGCGGCTGCGCGCCTCTGCAGCGGCCGCGCCTTCCTCGTCGACTGATGAAGATTGGGACGAAGAGGTTGAGAGGCCTGCCTGATGCAGCGCTACCGGATCACAATCACCTACGATGGGACGGCCTATCTCGGATGGCAGGTGCAGCCGCACGGGGTCACCGTTCAGTCATGCCTCGAGGCGGCTATCGGGAAGCTGACAGGAGAGACCGTGAAGGTGCACGGCAGCGGGCGGACGGATCAGGGAGTGCACGCGCGCGGGCAGGTGGCCCATTTCGACCTGGAGAAGGAGTGGACGCCCGCGATCCTGCACAAGGCTCTCAACTCGGTGCTGCCGTCCGATGTCCGGATTCTGCACGTTGCAACGGCCGCGGCTGAGTTTCACGCGCGGCGCAGCGTGGTGGAGAAGGAGTATCGCTACTTCATTTGGAACGGAACGATCCTTCCGCCTTTCTATCGCAACTACAAGGCCCATGTCCGGGCCCCGCTCGACGTTCAGGCCATGCGTGCGGCCGCTTTGCACATGGTGGGGAAGCACGACTTTGCTGCATTCACGGCGAACCCGCACCGCGAGGTGGAAAGCACCGTACGGGAAGTGACCGCGCTGCACGTTCGCAAGCACGGCGCCGACCTCGTCATCTCGGTCTGCGGAGAGGGGTTTCTGTACCGCATGGCACGCAGTATTGCCGGCCTCCTGATCAGGGTGGGGGAGGGTGCCGTGGCGCAGGGCGAGGTGCAGCGCATTCTCGCCAGCCGGCTGCGCACAGCCCGCGTGCCGACGGCGCCCGCCTGCGGGCTTTTTCTCTGGAATGTGAAGTATTGATCTGACATACTCCCGGCCCATGAGAATCCAGATCTTACCGTCGCTGCTGGCTGGCGATTTTGGAAAACTAGAACAGGAATCCAGGAGAGCTGAGGCGGCCGGCGCCGATGCGCTGCATATCGATGTCATGGACGGGGTGTTTGTCCCGAATATCAGCTTCGGGCCCGACGTGGTCGAAATGGCGCGCCGCGCAGTCAGCATCCCTCTTAGCGTGCATTTGATGATTGCCAGGCCCGACCAGTACGTGAGCCGCTTTGTCGATGCCGGCGCGGATTCGATCCTCATCCATATCGAGTCCGAATGCGACGTGGTGGAAACCCTGGCGCGGCTCCGGGACCTTGGTGTCAAGGCGGGCATCACGCTGAATCCTGAAACGCCGCCGGAGATGGTCTTTCCGGTAGTCGAGTCGGTGGACGAGGTCCTCTGCATGACCGTGCGTCCCGGCTATGGGGGACAGGCCTTTATGCCCGATGTCCTTCCGAAGATTCGAGCTCTGCGAAACTACGCTAGATCTTTGGGCCGGTCCGACTTGCGCATCCTGGTCGATGGCGGCATCTGCCTCGAGACGGCGCAGCAGTGCAGTGCACATGGTGCCGACAGCCTCGTCGCAGGCACGTCGCTGTACCATGCCGAGAACATGACGGCAGCTCTTCAAATCATGCGGCGCAAGGCTGCCGAGGCGCTTGCCCTATAGGAGCTGAGAGTCCTCATGACCGAACTGGCCCACATACGAAACTTCTGCATCATTGCTCACATTGACCACGGAAAGTCCACCTTGGCTGACCGGCTGTTACAGCTGACTCACACCATCCAGTTGCGCGAATTTCGCGACCAGGTCCTGGATGCCATGGATCTGGAGCGTGAGCGCGGGATTACGATCAAGTGTCATCCGGTGACCATGCGCTACCTTGCACGCGATGGCGTGGAGTACGAACTGAACCTGATCGACACGCCCGGACATGTAGACTTCGCCTACGAGGTGTCGCGCAGCATGGCGGCCTGCGAGGGAGCCCTGCTCATCGTGGACGCCGCGCAGGGCGTGGAGGCCCAGACGGTAGCGAACGCGTTTCTGGCCATCGATCGCGGGCTGGAGATCATTCCCGTCATCAACAAGATAGACCTTCCCAACGCCGATCTGCCCGCCGTGGCAAAGCAGGTGGAGGATATTCTCGCCGTCAGCATGGATCACGCAATCCTGGTTAGCGCCAAAACCGGCGAGAACGTCGGCGAGCTGCTTGAGGCAATCGTGCAACGCATTCCGCCACCGAGGACAACGGCGGGCGCCAGGACTCGTGCGCTGGTGTTCGACTCCGTGTATGATGAGTTCCGCGGCGTGGTTACCTACGTACGCGTAGTGGATGGCAGGCTTGCGGCGGGAGATCGTGTGCGCATGATGGGCACAGGCACGGAGACCGAGCTCAAGGAAGTCGGCGTTTTCATCCCCAAGCAGAAGAGCGTACAGGAGCTTGTCGCGGGGCAGGTCGGGTATCTTATCGGGACCATTAAGCGTCCCACGGAAATCCGGATCGGCGACACCGTGACCACCGCGCGCAATCCGGCCGAGGTGGTGCTGCCCGGGTTCAAGGAAGTGCGGCCCATGGTGTTCAGCGGAATCTACCCGATGGACAGCGCCGATTACGACAAACTGCGTCAGGGCCTTGAGAAACTGAGCCTCAACGACTCCTCCTTTACGAGTCACTCGGAAAATTCCGCGGCGCTGGGATTCGGGTTTCGCTGCGGGTTCCTCGGACTGCTCCATATGGAGGTGGTGCAGGAACGGCTGCGACGCGAGTTTGACCTGGACATCATTAGCACTCATCCGTCCGTCATCTACCGCGTGTTCCTGAAGAAGGGGGATATGCAGCACATCGACAACCCGGTGCATCTGCCTGACCCGTCGAATATTGCGACGATCGAAGAGCCCATGATCCGGGCATTCATTATCTGCAAAAATGAGCAGATCGGCGACATTATGCGCCTGATCATGGAGCGGCGCGGCGAGGTCAGCAAAACCGATTCAATAGACACGCGGCGCGTCATGCTCACCTCAACCATGCCTCTTAACGAAATTGTTACCGATTTTCATGACAGCCTGAAGAGCGTCAGCAGCGGCTACGCGTCGATGGACTACGAGCACACTGGATACCGGGAGAGCGATATCGTGAAACTCGATATTCTCCTGAACGGGGAGCCCGTAGATGCGTTCTCCTGCATGGTCCACCGGGACAAGGCGGTCGCCAAGGGACGCGCAATCTGCGAGGTCCTGAAGGAGTTCATCCCTCCGCACATGTTCACAGTGCCCATTCAGGCTTCCCTGGGGAAACAAATCATTGCCCGCGAAACCATCAGGGCGTTTCGCAAAGACGTTACAGCCAAGCTCTATGGCGGCGACGTGTCACGAAAGCGCAAGTTGCTCGACAAGCAGAAGAAGGGCAAGCGCAGGATGAAAGAGTTCGGGACGGTCAGCGTGCCACACAATGCATTCGTGGCGGTGCTCAAGAACACATGAGCCGCCGCCGGGGGCGAAAGGCGATATGGAGTATTTTCGACGGCGCAGGGCGATAAAGTCGGCGGGAGAAATGCTTCGCCAGGCAAAGCATTTCCGGAACATGCACGAGGATCTGCTTGGCCCGGGCGAACTGAGCCGCCTTGCGATCGCTGAGGGATCCTTGGCGACGGCCTGCGCGTCCGGAAATCTGGAAGCTATCCCGCCGGCACAAGACGCCCTTGCGATGTGCGTCAACGGGCTCGCCCCGCGCCGTTCGTATCCCGGCCTGCGCGAGAATCTTGAGGTCATTGTGGTCGCTGTGGCGGTGGCCATGTCTTTCCGAACCTACTTCCTGCAGCCATTCAAGATACCGACGGGCTCGATGGAGCCGACCCTCTATGGCATCCAGATTCAGAACGATGCGACGCCTGGCACGATGGATAAGTTCCCGCTGAAGGTCATAAAGTGGATAGGCACAGGCAGCTGGTATACCGAGGTGAGAGCAAAGGCAGACGGGTATATCTCGGTAAGCTCGGACCGCGGCGATGGAACGACGGTGTCACTCCACATTGGCGGCGTGAAGCATTCGTTGCCAGCCCGCGCCATGCTCAGCATCCGGCCGCAGGACTACGTAAAGAAAGGCACGCTGCTATGGTCCGGGCGGCGCACGGCCGGTGACCACGTCCTTGTTGACAAACTCAGCTGGAATTTCAGGATTCCGGGCAGGGGGGAGATCATGGTCTTCTCGACAGCCGGGATTCAAGGGTTGCAGCAGGGAACGCACTACATTAAGCGCATGAGCGGCCTGCCGGGCGAAACGCTCTCCATCCGGCCTCCGGATCTGGTGATCGACGGGCACACTGTTACGGAACCGAAGTCCATCAAAAGAATCGCTTCACGGGCGCCGGGATACAGCGGATACACCCTTGCAGATATGCGGACAAGAGGCCCGGACTCCTGCCTCATTACGCATACCAACGACGAGATAAGGATCGGGCCCCACGAATACGTTGCGCTCGGTGACAACACCACCAACAGCAGAGATAGCAGATACTGGGGCGTTGTGCCGCAGGCCAACCTTGTGGGTCCCGGATGCGCAGTCTACTGGCCATTCTCAGCGCGCTGGGGCTTGCTCAGCCGGTAATCCTAGAACGATTCAAATGATCCCAGGCAGGTTCAAGAGCTACAGATTACGGAGCATGGCAACGTCGCATAATACATCTTATGTCTACTCAATGAATCTTAGAACCCCAAAATGTAGTGCTTGGGAGTGATAAAGGACCCGTCAGGCCACGTTGATAAGTCAACGACCGGTTAACGCATCTCGTAGATGAGCTTCTTAACACTTCCGTCGCGCTCTACTTCAAGAACAAAAGCGCTGGCGTTGTCGGTAACGAACTGTTTGATGAAGTTCTCCGCCCGGCGCCGGCTTGTCATCGGCAGGGAATTTACGCTTCGAACAATATCCTTTTCTCTGAGGCCGGCAGCCTTGAAGAACTCGCCTTCGCCCTCCACATTAAGGCGATATCCGTCGATCTTGCCTTGAGGCGTATAGGACGGCTTGAGCGAGTCAAAAACTGCGACAAGGCGCTCGGGCTGATCCATCAGCTCCTTGTAGTACTGCATCAAGGGATCTCTTCCGAAAACCCAGCGGTTGGATCCCGTCTGGCGAAGTCCAAATCGGCCGTCGCCTCCAGCGTAGTCACCTGCGCCATTTGTAACCGAACCGGCAGGGCCCTGACTGCGCGAGAAGCTTAGCCATAGCGAGAAGTCGCCCTCGGCCGATCCTCGCATCGAAACATGATCGCCGTAGATGCCTACAACTCGTAATCCGCCCAGGTCATCGCCCTCGCTTACGATATGCTGCGTCCCCGCCGCTACATCATCGAGAATCGCCTTCCGGACTTCGTTAGTCCCCTCGCCTCCGGATAACTGAAGGAAAGTTCCTGCAAGTCGCAGACGCCTAGAGGGCCCTGATGCGCTCTCGTTCGTGCTTGCGCTGGAGGCCGTGAGAATCGACCAGTCCGCCGGGTCCTTCAGGTTGGTATCAGGCCACGTCGGCAGGACGGATGGAACCCTATCGTCCTCAGCGACGGACGGGAGTGCACGACAAAGATATAACAGCCGTCCAGAGACCGCAGCAGCAGCCGCAAGGGCGACAGCTGCAGCCAACAACAATCTACGATGAAGGCGGCCGACGGGGTACATAAGCCGGATTCTGTTACCCGCGATGCGGGCTCGGTCATTTATCTAGTGCGATCAACCCGAAACTGCCTTTCCGCACGAGGCGGAAAATGAGACGGGCAGCCTCCAGTTTCCTATTTGATCTTGCTCCGGATGGGGTTTGCCATGCAGCCTGCCTTACGGCTTAGCCCGGTGGTCTCTTACACCGCCTTTTCACCCTTACCCTCAGGCCCCACTTTCGCGTGGCCCGCTGGCGGTATGTTCTCTGTGGCACTTTCCATCCCCTGTGATTGCCACAGGGCTTCCCGGCACTACACCAGGACATCCCGCCCTTTGGAGTCCGGACTTTCCTCCCGGGCTCATGCGCAAGCGCACGCGCCCGGGCGACCAATCGCCCCCGCCGGTCGCCAATTGTAATCGCTGTAATCGAAAGAGCAACTACGAGCAGTATAGCATGCGCCCGCAAAAGCTGCATGTAACAACGCTTAATTGCTTGCGGGCCTCATGCGCCAGAAAAGGAGCAAGCTGCATGTGGCACCCGCCGCAAATCCCGTCCTGCACGGGCACGAGCGCGACGTCCTTGCGACTGAACACGCGCTCGTAGGGCATCAGCCATGCGGCTGCGACATGCGTGGCCAGTTCGGTGCGTTCCGCCTTCTCCGCGGTGACCCCCTTCAAAAGTTCCGCTGCGCGCTCATCCCACACGGACATGTCACGCTTCACCGCAGAATCTTCCTCGGCCAGGGCGTTTTCCTTCGCCTTGAGCTCGGCCCGTCCTATCTCGATCTTGTCCATCAGCGCGAGTTGCTTGTCCTCCACGCCGCGGATGTCCTTCTCAAGCGCTGCGATCTCAATGTCAACAGCACTGAATTCCTTGTTCGATTTCAACGTCATCTGCTGCTGGCGCAGCTTCCGGATCTTGTCCTTGAACGACTCGCCGTCGAGCTCGAACTTCTTGAGCTCAGCCTGGAGCTGTTTGCCGGCATGCGATTGCTCATCAACCTGTTTCTTGTGCAGGGCCAGGCGCTCCTGTTCCTGTGCTTTGCGCGCCGGGATATCGGCCATCTCCTTTTCCATCGCGCGTATCTTCCGATCCGAATCCTGCAGCTTCAGAAGATTCTCAATCACATTCACAGTGAAGGGCCTTTCTTTGCAGTCATGGCGGTGCGGCAACTCGACAAAACGGGAGGACACTACACAAGGCGGATAGCCCTGTCAATGTCGGGTTCGGGCGAAATAGAGCTGGGGGCGCATGTGAGTTCCGGGGATCGCCGCCCGGGGGAGATGCGGCGAAGCTCGGAGAGAACGCGGCGGGGGCGCCGCATCTCCAGTCGGAGTTGCCCGTTGTCGCTCCCGGC
>CAYRKB010000015.1:37821-48826 GCA_964424705.1 uncultured Victivallales bacterium | reverse complement strand
GCACGCTGCACACCAACGACGCGGCCGGCTCTTTCCCGCGGCTGCTGGACATGGGCGTGGAGCCTTTCCTTGTGGCCTCGGCCGTGGAAGCGGTGATCGCGCAGCGGCTCGTGCGCCGCATCTGTGAATCCTGCCGGAAGCCGGAAGCGTATGAGCCGGCGTTCTTGAAGCAGGTCGGGTTCCCGGTGGAGGAGCTTGGAGCGCGGCAGACGTACGCTCCCCGCAGCTGCGAAGCGTGCCGCATGACCGACTTTCGCGGCCGGACGGGGATCTACGAGGTCCTGCAGGTGACCGACGAGATCGTGTCGCTGATTGTGACGCGCAGCTCGTCCAATATCGTGAAGCAAGCGTCCATCGCCCAGGGCATGCGGACGCTGCGCGATGACGGATGGGTCAAGGTCCTGGACGGCGTGACCACGATTGAAGAGGTGCTGCGCGCGACCGAAGAGAACGAGTAGGGGCGCTTGCGCACAGAGCGAGGGTTCGGGGCATGTCGGTTTTCGTTTATACTGCGCGGAGCAAGGACGGGCAGAAGGTGGATGGCACGGTCGAGGCCTCCGACCGGCGCGCGGCGCTTTTGCAGATTGAAAGGTTGGGGCACGTGCCTGTTTCGGTGGCGGAGAAGTCGGCGCCGGCACAGTCTGCCAAGGCGGGCGCGCGCTTCACGTGGCGGCGCAGCAAGCACATGGGCATGCGGGAGATGCTCGTCTTCACGATGGAGCTGTCCGACCTGCTCGCCTCCGGGATGAAGCTCGGCAACGCCCTCAACACCCTCGCAAACCGCAAGAGCGGCCGCGCGGGGGATGAGATCATCACCGAGATTCGCGACGAGATTATACGGGGCGCGAGCCTTTCCGACGCGCTGGCGCGGCACCCCAGGACGTTTCCCGGCCTGTATGTCAGCATGATCCGCGCGGGCGAAGCCGGAGGCGCGCTGGATGAAGCGCTGCGCCGGCTGGTTGACCATTTCGATCGCATCCAGGAAACGCGCGAGAAGGTCGTGATGGCGCTGGTCTACCCCATGATCGTCATGGTGATGGGCGCCGCGACGCTGGTCTTTTCCATGGTCTTTGTCGTCCCGAAGTTCGAGATGGTGTTCCGGCAGATGCGGATGACGCTGCCGCTGCCGACGCGCATCCTGATTGCCAGCAGCACCTGGATGGCGCATTACGGGTGGCTCGCGGCGATCGGCGCCGTGGTGGCCGGGGTCATGATCAACCGCGCGGTCAAGACCGCGAAGGGCCGGTTCTGGTGGCACGGCGTGCAGCTGCGCATGCCCCTGGTGCGCGGCGTGATCGCGTCGGGAGTCTTTGCAAACTTCGCGCGGACCCTGGGCACGCTGATGGGCAACGGGGTGCAGGTGCTCCAGGCGCTGGCGATCGTGTCGAAGACCGTGGGCAACGACGTGATCGGCGCGGAAATCCAGAACGCCCGGGCGCGGGTCACGGACGGCACGACCATTTCGGGGCCGCTGGCCGCGGGCGGGGTCTTTCCGCAAATGCTCACCGACATGCTTGCGATCGGCGAGCAGACCGGCGACATGAAAGGCGCGCTGGCGCATATTGCCAACCGGTACGAGCACGAGCTGGACCGGAATATCAAGATCTTTACCACCGCCCTGGAGCCGATCCTGATTGTCGTCGTGGCGCTGGGCGTGGGGTTCGTGGCGATCAGCATCCTGATGGCTGTCTTCAGCCTGACGAGCGGGCTGGATGTGTAGCTGCCGATTGACGAAGGAAGGGGTCCGAATCATGAAGGGACGAGTGTTCTGCAAACGGAGGAGGCCGGCGATGAACAGGAACGATGAAATCAGGGGGCGGGGCGGTTTTACGCTGATTGAGGTTCTGCTCGTGGTGGCGATCCTTGGCATTCTGGCCGGGGTGGTGGTCGTGAACTTCAGCGGCAAGGCGGAGAGGGCAAATATCAATTCCACCCGCGCGAGCATCAGCGCCGTCGGCGTGGCCGTCGACTTGTACGAAGTGGATACGGGAAGGTTTCCCGCCACGCTCAACGCCCTTCTGGACAACGACGGCGCGCCGGCCTGGCATGGCCCGTACCTTCGCACTCCTGCCGTGGATGCGTGGGGTACGCCGCTGAGCTTCTCGGCCGGCGAGAACACCTTCAAGATCGCTTCCGCCGGCCCGGACAAGGCGCCGGGAACGCCCGATGACCTGACAAACTGATGCAGTCGCGCCTGCAAACCTCGGGTTCCCGAATCATGAACGGCAGAATGTCAAAGTGAGCCGGGCGCATGTGGCCTTGCTTTCCGGACTTCGGCGCTCGCCGGTATGCGGTTCAGGCGGGTGGGGTGCTGCGATGTGGAGAAGGGGCGCGGGCGAGCAAGGGGAGGCGGGGCGAGGAGGCTTGCGCCCTCGATGCCGGCAGCTTTCATTTTCCGGTTCCTTCTGCGGGGCCTTCACCCTCGTTGAGCTGATGCTGGTCGTCGCCATCATTGCCATTGTGTCGGCGGTGACGCTCCCCAGCTTCATGAATTCCATACGCGGCAAACGGCTGCAGACGGCGACGCGCACGGTGGTTATGGCGGGACGCTACGCGCGCAGCATGGCGGTTATGTCGCAGCAGGAATACGCCCTTTGCTTTGACCTGGACGAGTCGCGCATCACGGTGGGGCTCGCCCAGCAAAGGCCGCCGGTGGCACACAGCGACGCCAGCATGGAGCCCGAACCTTCGATCTTCCATGATCCGCCTGGGTCCGTGTCGAACGCCCCGGCCGTGAGCGACGCCGCTGCCGGCGAGATTGAGAGGGTGCTGGACCGCATCCGGATTACGTCCGTGGACGTGGAAGAGGAGGGCCGCGCCCCGGCGGACAGCGGGAAGGTCACCGTGTATTACAGAACCAGCGGCCGGTGCGCGCCCTATACCGTCAAAGTTGCAGATGAAGACGGCAAGACGGCGACGATAGAGGTCGACGCTCTGGCGTCGGCCGAGACGAAGGAATAGGCGCATGTCGGATCCGCACAATACAGCCTGCAGTCCTGGCCGGCGCGGGTTCACTCTGATTGAGGTGCTGCTGGCCATCGCCATTCTGGGAACCGGCATGGCCGTGCTGCTTACGGGCGCGGCGCGGTGTCTTTCCGTGATGAAGAACGCCCACCAGTACCAGCGCGCGCAGTGGGCCTTGCACCTTGGGGAATTGGAGCATCCGCTCACGTACAGCAACGAGCTGTCCGACCTTGAGGTGACCGGCGAGACGTACGCCAACGACTTCACATTCAGCCGCGAAGTGGAAGAGCCGGAGCTTTCCCCGGGCGAGGAGGAGGACGGCCTCTTTGTTGTGACGACCCGCGTCGTCTGGTCGGACAAGGGGCAGGAGATGAGGGACGAGGTCATTCAGTACATGTACATTCCGGAAGAGAAGAGCAAGCTGAAGTGAGCGTGGGATCCATGAACGTAGCACCTCTCTCATGCTTCGTGCCATCCGGCCCGCGGCGCGCCGGCTTCACTCTTCTTGAGATTCTGCTGGCGGTTTCCCTGCTTGCGGTGGCGACGACCGTTACCTACCTGTGCTTTGCGACAGTTACGTCCGCGTGGAAGCGTGGCCAGGCGCTCAGCTACGATATCCACCACGCGGACTTTGTGATGGAGCAGCTGGAGATGGCGCTGCGCTCCGCGTATTACCGGGCCCAGGGCGCATCGTCCTACGGCTTTATCCTGGAGGACGACGGGGAAGGGGCCGGCGCAGGCGATAAGATCAGCTGGGTCAAGCTGGGCAGCTCGCTGGTGGGGGCGGAGTGCCCCTTCGTGGGAACGCCGCACCGGGTCAAGTTCTTCCTCCAAGAGGGCAAGGGCGGAAAGAAAGAGGCCGCGATCACGGCCTGGCGCATGCGCGGGCAGGCGGACGATTTCGATGCGGAGAAACTTGAGCCGGTCCCCCTCTCCAAGGGCATTGCGGGATTCAACTGCCGCGTGCGCGATCCGCAGGCGACGGCGGTGGAATGGCTGGACGAGTGGGAGGACACGAACAAGATCCCGACCGCGGTGGAGCTGACGCTTTATATGGATCCGCTGGATGAGCACGAAGAGCCGGTGGAGATCAAGAGGATCGTCGAGCTGCCCGTCGCGGCCCTGGCGTGGGGAACGACGGCTCCGCCGCGGGCGCCGACGGGCCCGCGCTGACGCAGGAGCCTTGCATGGATGAAACAAACTCCAAGGTGGCGAACAGGAAGCGCGGCTCGGCCCTGGTGCTGGTGCTGTGGATCATCGGCCTGCTTTCCATGATGATTGCATCCCTCGCGTTTGACGCGCATATTGAGGCGCGGATCACATCCTATTACCGGAAGCGGAACAAGGCGACGTACCTGGCGCGGTCCGGGCTGGAGATCGCGCGGCTGATTCTGGAGAAACGCGCCACGGTGACGGGCAACGAGCCCACGGCGGAGCAGCTGAAGGATCGCTGGTATGAGCCCGCGCAGCGCCTGAAGAATGGCGCGATCCGCGGGCTGGCGGAGAAGCTGGGCGAGGGCTCGGTGACGCTGGACATCGAGCCGGAGCCGGCGCGCCGCAACATCAACAACCTTGACCTGCAGAACAACGCGAACGAGCGGGAGGTGGAGCTGAACATGGAGCGCATCCTCGAAGTCGGTGGCATCACCGAGTATACCGGGCTCTGGCCCAAGCTCATTGAGTCCATGCAGGACTGGACGGATGCCAACAACGAAGTGCGCCAGGACGGGGCCGAGACGGAGGACTATTACGCCACGCTCAAGCCTCCTTATAAGGCGGCGAACGGGCCGCTGGACACGGTCGAGGAACTTCTCCTTGTAAAGGGTTTCAACAGAACCATACTATCCGGGGGTTCGATTAAGCCGGAGTTCGAAGGCGGCGAGGCTGTGCCGGTCAGCGGAATCGGCCCTCTGCTCACCACCTATGGGGACGGCAAGGTGAATGTGAATTCGGCCTCGCTGCAGGTGCTGCAGACGCTGCCCGACGTGGACGAGGAGGTGGCCGGCGCGATTGTTGAGGAGCGGCAGGGGTACATAAACAGCCAGGGGCGGCGGGACGAAACGCCGTTCAAGAGCGTGGATGATCTTGCACAGCGTATTCCGGAAGTGAATAGACCGGGGACGCGGAAGTACATTACGACGGCGGATTCACAGACCGTCCGCATCACCTCGGTGGGCGAGGTGTCGGGCGTGAAGCGTAAGGTATGGTGCATCGGGGAGTTCACGGGCGGAAAGATAAAGATTTTGCGGTGGCGAGAGGACGAGTAAGATCGTCCGTCTGGCATTGGGAAAGCGGCGACGTACATGGCGCGAGAACTAAACACAGGCCTGATGGTGCGCGAGGATGTGCTGGAGTGGTGCATTCTGCAGCGCGGTAAGGATCCATCGCTGCCCCTGTCCACGGGCCGCCGGGAACTGCCTGTGCCGGCCGCGGAAGCGGGGGAGGAAGACCGGCGGGCCGCGCTGGCAGAGCGCGCAGCGAACCTGAAGTCCGCCTGTGCGGAGTGCAGGGGCTTCATCAGCGCCGCCCTGCCGTCCGACCTCGTCCTGCTGCGCGCCGTGGCGCTGCCGACGCTGGTCGAATCCGAGATCAAGGGCATGGTGGACCTGCAGGTTGATAAGTTTTCGCCCTTTCCGCTCGACAGTCTTGTGGTGTCGTACGAGGTTCTATCGCGAACGAGCGAGAGCTCGTTGGTGCTGATCGCTGCCGCGCAGCTTTCGGTCGCCGACGCGCTTGAAAAGAGGCTGCGGGAGGCGGGCGCCGACGTGGCGCGCGTCGACGTCGCAGTGCTGGGCTGGTGTCGGCTCCTGAAGGATGCCGGGGAAGTCCCCGAGAAAGGGCGCCACCTCGCGCTGCTGATGGATGGGAGCACCCCGGAGATTATCGTCTTCGAGGACGGCGTGCCGCGCATATTCCGCTCGCTCTCGGGCATGGATCCGGCGGGCGGCGCGGCCGCCGCCATGGAAATTGCCGCGGAGATCAATTTTTCCCTCATGTCGCTCGAGATTGAGCAGGTCGCGGAGGCCGAGTGCACGCTGGCCCTGTGGCATGCGGGCCCGAGCCCGGACGCCCTGGCCATGCACCTGGTCAATACCACGCCGTACAAGGTCGCGGTCAGGCCGCTGGGCGATCTGCCGCCTCTGCCGGAGGGGATTGCGCGGCGTGCCGTGCAGCACGAGGGCGGGGTGGATCTTACCCCCCCGGCCTGGCGCGAGACCGAAAAGGCGCGCGGGTTCAAGCGGCGGATGTGGAGAATCGCCGCGGCCGTGGCGGCGCTCTGGGTGGTGACGATCGCGGGGTTTACGGGCGGGCTGTACGTTCAGAAGTTCCGGCTGCAACGCCTGCAGGCGAAGCTCGGCGCTCTGGAGAAGCCCGCTGCGGAAGTGCGGGAGATGCAGCGCAGGGTCCGGATGGTCGAGCGGTACCTGAGCCGGCAGGACTCCGCGCTGGAAGTCATGCGTGAGCTGAGCGCCCTTCAGCCGCCAGGCGTTAATCTGAGCGCATTCTCCTATCGCAAGGATGAAGGCGTGAAGATTTCGGGCGAGGCCGATGCCGTTACCATCATCTACGATTTCAAGACTGCGCTCGACGCATCCAAGCAGTTTCGCGGCGTTGCGATTCAGGGCCCGCGCGCAGATCGCTCCGGGAAGCAGCTGTTCGACATGGACATCAAGCTGGCGGGAGGCGGAGAGTGAAAATTGCCCCGCGCGAACTCGTGCTGTTGGTGGCCACCATATTCATCGCGCTGTTCGGCGGGACGGCGATTCTGGCGCGCGCGCGCATTGACGCGTGGCGGGACATCGTCGAGAAGCAGGATGCGGTGCGCGTGGAGATCGAGAAGAGCAGCCGCCTGATCCAGGCGCGGGAGCTCTGGGCCGGGAAGTTCGAGGAGCACGGAAAGAAGATTCCCCAGTTTCCCGCCGAGAAGCAGATGGACGTGCACTGGCTGGCCCTGATGGACGACATCGCCGCAAAGCGCGGCCTGACCATTGCCAAGCGCATGGTGGGCAAGGAGAAGCAGGTGGGCGCCGTGTACGAGCTGCCCATTGAAGTTCAGGAATGGGATGGCTCGCTGGACGCGATCACTTATTTCATGTTTGATCTGCAGGCGGCAGGTGCTATGATGGATCTTAGGCAGTTATACATTAAGCCGAAGGAAGATCGTTCCCTGCGCGGCAGGTTTACGCTGTATTGTGCTTATACGCGTGCAGATGCGTTGACCGGCATGTGAGAAGGCCGGCAGGAAGAGGGGCCCGGCAGCGGCTGCCCCGAATATCAGGAAGAGGCCACTTGTGAGAGTCATGAAGGGCGGAGCATGCGGCGCGGGCGCGGGTTTGGCGGTGGTGTTTGCATTGCTGACCGCGGGCCCTCTGACGGGGCAGGACCCCGATCCCGCCCCGCCTGACGACGCCTTGCCGGCGGCTCCCGTCGTGGCGCCTGCGGCGAGAGCTCGTCCTGCAGCCGGCGCGGTTGCCGCGCGAACGCGGGGCGGCCCGGCCGCAGCAGGCGGCGCGGGGCAGCGGCTCAAATTCAATGCGGCGCCCACAGACATCGTGCTGCAGGACTACAGCGAACACACCGGGCGGACGCTCCTGACCGCGCCCAATCTGCCCAAGGCCACGATTACCCTGCAGAGCCAGGGCGAACTGTCCATGGAGGAGTATCTACAGGCGATCGAGACCGTGCTTGGAATGAACGGCATTGCGCTGCTGAAGGAAGGGGAAAAGTTTCTGCGCGTGGTGCCCAATGCTCAGGCCCGGACCGAACCCATGGCCATCCGCCCGTACGACGCGGCCAATCCGCCGAAGGAATCCGGCGAGCTGATCAGCCAGATGATACCCCTCGTGAATATCGAGCCGGCCGAGGCCCAGAAGGCGATCGAACCCCTCAAGCACGCGTCCGGACAGATTCATGTTTTCGAAAGAATCAACAGCCTTCTTCTCACCGATACGGCCGCCAATGTGGCCCGCATCATGGAGGTCCTGAAGTACGTGGACCAGGCGGTGGAGGCCAAAGAGGAGCCGATCATCGTGCAGATCCGTTTTGCGAAGGCCGAAGATGTCAAACGCAAGCTGGAAGAAATCATTGCCGATCAGCTGAAAGAGCAGCAGAAATCGACGATGCAGCCAGCCCGAATGACCGGGCGGCCCGGCGTGGAAGCTGTGCCGTCCCCGGTCTTGTCTGCAGTGATTCGCGCTCCCGGGGCGGGGGCTGCCGCCGCGGCCGCGGCCGCGGCCGCGCAGACGTTGGACCTGACCTCGATGGCCGGGCGCGGAGTCATTACAGGAAAAGTAAAGATCGTGGCGGACGACCGGACCAACATCCTGATCCTTATCACACGCCGGGAGAACATGACCTTCTTCGAGAAGGTCATCAGCGTGCTTGACGTGGAGACCGCGCCCGAGGTGATGGTCAAGGTCTTTCGGCTCGAATACGCCACGGCCGACGAGGTGGCCAGCATGCTGAACAGCCTGATCGGAGCGACGGGTTCTCCGAAAGATGACGCCCCCAAGGCGGCAGCCCTGCCGTCGCGGACCGTCCGGCCGGAAGGCGTTCCGCTGAGCGAATACGGCGGGCGCAGGACGACGCCGACGCCGACGCCGGCGCCGAGTCCCGTTCCAGGCGCGATCGATGATGGTTCGGCTAGCGATGTTGGCATGAAGACAAAAATCGGCCAATTGTCGAAGGAAAACATTAAGATCATGTCGGACAAGAGGAGCAACTCACTCATCATCATGGCCAGCCGGGGCGACCTCGCCACGATCGAGGAGATCATCAAGGGCATGGACATGATGCTGTCCCAAGTGCTGCTTGAGTGCGCCGTCATCTCCGTGGATGTGGGAGGCGGGATCCAGTCCGGGATGCAATGGGTGCAGCGTTCCATGACGGTCTATGACAAGAAGAACAGCGGCGTCGTGAGCCCTGTCGGCGCGTTCGCGGGCGGCGGCGGAGGCGGCGTCAAGAGCCCTACCGACGCAACCGCGCTGACTACTGCGGGCAGCCTGGCGGGCAACCTGGCGGGCGGGCCTGGGTTGTCGTACTATCTGACCCATTTCGGCCTGAATATGGACGCAGTGTTGACCATGTTGCAGACGGACAACCGGGGTCGCCTCTTGTCGACACCGGTTATCCTGACGCAGGACAACACCGAGGCCGTGATCGATTCTTCGTCAGAACAGTATTACCCGGGCCCTCCCCAATCCGTGGCGCTCCCTTCAGGGGGCTGGTCCTCCGAGCCATCTGTGCTGTCGCGCAAAGTTGGTCTGCACATGAAGATCAAGCCGCATATCAATGAGAAGAAGAATGTGCTCATGGAAATTACGCTGCAGAACGAGGACCCGGGAGAAAAGCAGCAAATCGGGAACCAGATTTGGCCCACCGTGAAGTCCCGCGAGATTAGTGCTTCCATTGCCGTGCGGGATCGCCAGACCATCGTCCTCGGCGGCCTCAAGACACAGCAAGAGGGCAGGACGCGCGCCGGGGTCCCATTTCTTTACAAGATCCCATTGATCGGCTGGTTCTTTCAATTTAGAAGCTCCTCTGAATCCTCGAGTGAAGTTGTGGTCTTCGTCACGCCGTATGTGCTGAATACTCCGGACGAGATCATGGCAGAATCCGTGCGGCGCGGCGGAGCGCTCGACGCGAGGGGCCTTTGGAAACAGGACTGGTCGGGGAGCAAGCTGGCCGACCCGGTCAAGCCAACGCGCCGTCAGATAAAGTATGAGAAGCGGATTCTTGGCGCGCCCCTAAGCGAAACGGGCAAGCCCACACCTGCGAAAGTGACCGGCGTGGAACCGTCCGTGATCGAGCACATGAACAGTGCCGAGGATCGCTGGGCCGGCGATCTGAAGAGGGCGGACGAAAAAGTAAAAGGGCCCGCCGGCGCCGAGTAAGGAAAAACTGCGGTTGATATTGACAGCCGCAGGAACTTCCGGTAGCCTCCCGCCTTTCGTGCACAGATTCGAGGAGAGGGATGATGAAAACTTTTGTACCGCTAGAGGTGGAAGACAACAATCGCGGCTGGGCGCTGGTGGATGTGCAGAACAAGCCGCTGGGTCGTGTGGCTGTGCAGATTGCCAATGTGCTGCGTGGCAGAAACAAGGCAGCCTACTGCCCGCACGTGGATATCGGCGATTTTGTGGTGGTGATCAACGCGGAGAAGGTCAAGCTGACGGGGCGCAAGGAAGAGCAGAAGACCTACCAACGTTTCTCGGGGTATCGCAGCGGACAGAAAGAAGTGACAGCCGCTGCGTTGCGCCAGAAGCACCCGGATCATCTCGTCAAACTGGCTGTACGCGGCATGCTGCCGCGCAATCACCAGAGCCGGACGCTGATGAAACGACTCAAGGTGTATGCCGGGGCAGAGCATCCGCACGCGGCGCAGAAGCCCGTAGTGTGAACGACATGTGAGGAGTATGGACGTGGCAGATAAGAAGATTGAATACAGTGCAACCGGACGTCGCAAGACCGCCGTGGCCCATGTGCGGATGAGCCCGGGCGACGGAAAGTGGAAGATTAACGGCCGTGCGCTGGATGTTTATTTTACCAGCGACGCGCTGCGCAGCTATCTTGTGCAGCCCCTGGCCTTGACTAATATGCTTGGCAAATTCGACGTGGCCGCAAAGTTGACCGGCGGCGGACCTGCGGGACAGGCAGGCGCGTTGCGCCATGCGCTCTCCCGATCGCTGATCGTGGCCGACGCGTCGCTGCGCGAGGTGTTGAAGGCCAGCGGCTGCCTCACGCGGGATTCCCGCATGAAGGAGCGCAAAAAGCCCGGCCAACCCGGGGCGCGCAAGCGCTTCCAGTTCTCGAAACGATAACGGCGCGGCCGTTGAGTTACGGGGACCTCTTTGCGAAGGCGGGAGCCTTGTTCCGGTGTCCCGCCTTCGTTGCTTGAAGATAAGGTTCGAATGCCCGTCAGATTGCTTAAATCACTGGCTCGCAGGCTTCTTGGAAAGAAGAAACCCGCTGAGCTGCCCGCCCCATCGACGCTCAAGGAGCCGCGCCCTCAGGCTAGGCAGCATGAGCCGAAATCGCATGA
>CAYRKB010000015.1:0-37721 GCA_964424705.1 uncultured Victivallales bacterium | reverse complement strand
GCATGAGCCGAAATCGCATGATCCGAAATCGCATGAGCCCCGACCGGGGCATGAGCCGAGGCCTCAGCCGCGCCGTGACCCATCCCACTCCCCCCGCCGGCAGGAGCCGCATCGGGACCGCGGAGAGCCTGCACACCGGGCAGCAAAGGAACCCGCGCGCGCATGGACGCTCGATGACTTTCAGGTGCCGCCGCTTGAGGGCAAGACTCGCTTCCACGATCTGCATCTTCCCTCGGAGTTGATGCACGCCATCGCAGACCAGAAGTTCCTGTACTGCACGGGAATTCAGGCCGCGATGCTACCTCACGCGATGGACGGAAAGAACGTAGCGGGTCGCGCGCAAACCGGAACGGGCAAGACCGCCGCCTTTCTGCTGGCCATCATGACTCGTTTTTGGCGGAATCCGCTGGCGGATCGCCGTCCGTGCCGGCCGCGCGCCCTCGTAATCGCGCCGACCCGCGAGCTGGTCGCGCAGATTATCAACGACGCCGAGGAGCTGGGCCGGTACACCGGGTTCCGGTCCGTCGCCGTGTACGGCGGCATTGACTACGACAAGCAGCGGACCATGCTGACCGGCGGCCCGGTGGACATTGTGGCCGCGACGCCGGGGCGCCTGCTCGATTTCAAGCGGCAGGAAGTGATCGATCTGAGCGCCGTGGAAATCGTCGTGATCGATGAAGCCGACCGCATGCTGGACATGGGCTTCATCCCCGACGTGAAGACTATCATGCGCTGCCTGCCGCCCCGGCACCAGCGTCAGACGATGCTGTTCAGCGCGACGCTTAGCCGCGACGTGCTTGCCCTTTCGGCGCAGTGGATGCCTGATCCCGTCGTGATTGAGATCGACCCTGAGCAGGTGGCGGTCGACACGGTGGAGCAGGTGTTCTACTCCGTCCCGGCCCGCGACAAGTTCAAGGTGCTCTACAATCTTCTCCAGCTCAAAAATCTGAGCCGGGTGCTCATCTTCTGCAACCGGCGCGAGACTGTGCAGGGCCTTGCCGACGCCATGCAGCAGTACAGGATCGCATGTGACGTGATGTCCGGGGCTGTCCCGCAGAATAAACGCCAGCGGCTGCTGGAGGAATTCCGGTCCGGCAAGCTACGCGTGCTCGTGGCGACGGATGTGGCGGCGCGCGGCCTGCACATCGACGACATCAGCCACGTGATCAACTACGAGCTGCCCTATGAGCCTGACAGCTTTGTGCACCGCATCGGGCGCACGGGCCGCGCCGGGACCTCGGGCACGGCCGTGTCGTTTGCCTGTGAGGATGAATCCTTCATCATTCCGGACATTGAGGCCTACATGGGGAAAGCCGTTCGCTGTCAGGTTCCGGAGGAAGGCCTTCTGGTCGAACTGCCGCGTCCCTCCCAGCCCCCCCCCCGCAGGGAGCACAGCGCGAGCTCCTCCGGCCCGCGCCGCAGTTCAGGCTACGGCGACAGCCGCGGCCGCGGCGGCCGACGGCCTCCTCCGCGCGGGCGATGATCTCTTTCCTGCGCTGCCGCGGGTGCTTTTTCACAGGCTTGCATTTCTGTCGGCATTCCGGCACCTTCTGGCCATAGCTTCGCCCGCCCTTGCGGCGCGGCGCGGCGTGGGGAGTTTCATTTCGCGTCACGAGCAGCCGCACTTTGATGAAAGCGGACAACCCGATCTGTTACGTTGTCGACGGGGTCTTCTACCTGCTGCTGTTCGTTCTCCTGGTCGCGGTGCTGCGCTTGGCTTTCTACTTCATCGCCAGGAATGAGGCCGAGTATGGGACGGGCAAGGCGCTCGCGGCGACGACGCTGGTCTTGCTGTCCGTGGCGGCTATGCTGCAGTACGCAGCGCAGCTGGGCGTCTTTCTCCCGATCGTCTGCGTGCTTCTTGCCTTTGGCGCGCTGAGACTCGTTTGCGGGGCGCCCTACCTGTCCCCCCACGAACGCGGTTTGATCTGGGAGCCCGTGTTTGATGTGCCTGAAGAGGCTGTCACGGACGTGATCCGGCGGCCGTAGCGTTTGTTACAGGGGTCATACGCATGCTGACAGCCGATTCGTTCAAACACTACATTGACACGTTCAACGCGAACGACGACGAGCTGTACGTCCAGCACGTCCCGAACCGGCAGGCCTGGGATTTCCTGAAGGACAACGTCCCGCTGTTCGAATGCCCGGATGCCGTGGTGGAGCGCACCTACTACTTCCGCTGGTGGACCTACCGCAAGCATCTCAAGCAGACGCCGGACGGCTTCGTCATCACCGAGTTCCTTCCCCCCGTGCCGTGGGCTGGCAAGCACAACACCATCAACTGCACGGCGAGCCTGCACATCAATGAGGGCCGCTGGCTGCGGGATCCGCGGTATCTGGACGACTATTCAATCTTCTGGTTCCGCAAGGGCGGCGCCCTGCGCAGTTACACCTCCTGGCTGGCGTATGCCATCCACACCCGCTCCATGGTAACCGGAGACCGCGCGCTGCCGGAGAGCCTGCTGGGCGATTTTGTCGAAAACTACCGTGCTTGGGAGCAGGGCTGGCTGTATCCGCACCAGGATGAGCAGGGGCGCCCGGTCGGGTATCGCGTCGGCCAGCGCGAGAACGGCCTCTTCACCACGATCGACGGCCTGGACGGCGGCGAGGTATCCATCGGCGGGCACGGGTTCCGGCCGCTTCTGAACAGCGCCATGTTTGGCGAAGCGACGGCCATTGCAGCGATCGCGAGGCGGGCCGGCAGGGAAGACCTCGCTCGCGAGTTCAGTGACAAGGCGGCCACGCTCAAGGCCCTGGTCCAAACCCGGCTGTGGGACAGCGAAGCCGCATTCTTCAAGGTCCTGCCGGAGGATGAGTCGCACCTTGCCGACGTGCGTGAGCTGTACGGCTACGCGCCATGGCTGTTCAACCTGCCGGACCCCGGCTTCGAGCGCGGATGGAGCCTGTTGATGGACCCGCAGGGATTCTGCGCGCCCTTCGGCCCGACGTTCGCCGAACAGCGCCATTCCCGCTTCGTCCTTTCCTACGAGGGACATGAATGCCAGTGGAACGGCCCGAGCTGGCCGATGTCGACGTCGATCACGCTCACCGCGCTGGCCAACCTGCTGAACCACTACGAGCAGACCGCCGCCACTGCGGAGGACTACTTCCGGACGCTGCGCATCTATGCCGGCAGCCATCGCCTGCTGCGCGAAGATGGCCGCGAAGTGCCGTGGATTGATGAGAACCTGAATCCGTACACCGGCGACTGGATCGCGCGGACGCGCCTGAAGACGTGGAATGCCGGCGGGTGGGACGAGGGGAGGGGGGGGCGGGAGCGCGGCAAGGACTACAACCACTCGTCCTATTGCGACCTGGTCATCACAGGCCTGGCCGGCCTGCGCCCGCGCGCGGATGACGTTATTGAGATCAATCCGCTTGTCCCGCCCGGCCGGTGGGACTACTTCTGTCTGGACCAGGTGCACTACCACGGTCGCGTTCTCACGATCTTGTGGGATCGCGACGGAACGCGCTACGGGCACGGGGCGGGGCTGCAGCTATGGGTGGATGGGCGGCGCGTGGCGCAGCGTCCCGACATCGGACGGCTGGCGGCAGGTTGATGCACGGCCTACGCCCTTGAGTTGCGAGGGCGGGTCAGCGTGTCGAGGATGGCTGCAAGCAGAAGCGTCATGCCGAGCGTGAGCTGGTTCCAGTGCGACTCCACCCCCAGCAGCAGCAGCGCGTTGAGCATCAGCGTGGTCAGAAGCGCGCCGAGAAAGGACCCGAAGACCGTTCCTTCGCCGCCCTGCAGGCTCGCGCCGCCGATGATCACCGCGGTGATTACCTTGAGCTCCAGCCCGGTCCCGGCCGTGACGGTTGCCGATCCGGTCCGCGCGGTCCACACGACGCCCGCCAGCGCGGCGAGCAGGCCGAGCAGGGCATAGTTGAAGATCTTCAGGCCCTGGACCGGGATGCCGGAGAGACGCGCGGCCTTTTCATTTCCGCCCAGGTAGTAGTTCTGCCGCAGGAATCGTGTCTTTCGCAAGGCGATGTCTCCGGCCACAAGCAACACTCCGGCAATGATGATCGGATATTGAACCGTGTACAGGCTTCCCTGTCCGATCACCTTGAACGATTCTGGCAAGCCGGTGATGTTCTGGCCGTGCGTGATCACCAGCAGGAGCCCCCGCACCACGCTCATCATGGCCAGGGTGGCGATGAACGGGTTGAGGCCGACCTTTGCGATGAGCAGGCCGTTGGCCACTCCAATTGCCACGCCGGCCGCCAGCGCGAGGACAATCGCCACCGGCACGGGCAGGCCCGCGAGCAGCCCGTACCCCGCAACCGCCCCCGCCATTGCCATGGTAGAGCCTACGGAAAGATCAAACCCGCCCGAGACCATCAGGATTGTCATGCCCGCTGCGACGATGACCTCCACGGAAAGACTGAGCAGGAGGACCAGAAGGTTGCCTTTGGTGAGGAATATGTCCGACTGCGTTGCGACCCCGGCGCCGAGCAGAACGATGATCGCCATCAGGATGAATTCGCGAAAGCCCGTCAGTTGTTTCAGCTTGATCATGAGATGTTCTTCAGTTGAGGGTTGCTCCTACCGCAAGGGCGATGATTTTCTCTTCGCTGGCCTCGGCCCGCGGCATATTGGCCATGAGCCTGCCGCCGCGCATCACCAGCACCCGGTCGCTCAATCCAAGGATTTCCTGCACGTCGGACGAGATCATGAGGATGCCCACTCCGCTTGCCGCGAGGGCGCGCAGGTGGGCGTAGATGTCGCTGCGCGCGCCCACGTCCACGCCGCGGGTCGGCTCATCTACGACAAGGATCTTCGGCTGGATGCCCATCCACGCGGCCAGCAGCACCTTCTGCTGGTTGCCGCCGGACAGGTTTCCGACGCGCTGGCGGGTGGAAGGCGTGGCGATCGAGAAGGTGCCGCAGTCCTGTCCGGCGCGCGCGTCGATGCGCGCGTCGTCGAGCCACCCGAGGCGGCTGGCGAACGCGCAAAGGCCCGGTGCCACGCAGTTGTCGCGCACGGTCATTCGCAGGAAAAGGCCCTGGTCCTTCCTGTCTTCGGTCAGGTAGCCGATGCCGCTGCGAATGGCGTCCGCGGGGCTGCGGAGCGCGAGGGCCGCGCCGTCAAGGGTCAGGCCGCCGCGGTCCAGTCGCTCGATGCCGCAGAGAGCCCGCGCAAGCTCCGTCCGCCCGGCGCCCACCAGGCCCGCGAGCCCGACGATCTCCCCGCGTTTGACGCCGAAGCTTATGTCGTAAAACTCATTCGCACGCGCCGCGTTCTCCACGCGGAAATACTCGCCGCCGATCCCCGCGGCCCGCGCGCCATACATGTCCGACAGCTCCCGGCCCACCATCCGGCGCACCAGCGTATCCTCCGTAACGTCCGCCGTGGCGAATGTCTCGACGAATCGGCCGTCGCGCATCACGGTCACGCGGTCGGTGATCTCGAAGATCTCGGGCAGATGGTGGGAGATGTAGATGAACGCGACGCCCTGCTGCTTCAAGGCGCGGATGGCGTCGAACAGCAGGCGGGTTTCCACGGCGGTTAGCGAGGACGTGGGCTCGTCCAGAATGACCACGCGCGGCTTGATGGAAAGAGCCTTCAGGATTTCGACCACCTGGCGCTGGGCCATGGAGAGGTGTTTGACCAGCAGGCCGGGGGCGACCGGCAGTTTGAACAGCTCCAGCAGTTCGGACGTCTCGCGGTGCAGCGCCGCCCAGTTGATCCAATTGCCGGGCCCCGTGGGCTGGCGGTTGGCGAAAATGTTCTCTGCCACGGACAGGTTGGGAACGAGGCTCAGCTCCTGGAACACCACCGCGATGCCGTGGCGCGCCGCCTGGTGCGGATTGGCGAAAGAGACTGGCTGTCCGTCGAGCAGGATCGATCCGCTGTCGGGGCTGCAGACGCCGCCCGCGATATTCATCAGCGTGCTCTTGCCCGCGCCGTTCTCGCCGACGAGGCCGTGGCATTCGCCCGCGCGGACGGCCAGCTGCGCGCCGTCCAGCGCGCGCACGCCCGGGAACGTCTTCACCATGTCCCGCAGTTCGAGGACGAAGTTGCTCATTCTGCCGGCGTCGTCACTTCCTGATGAAATACTGGCAGTTGTCCTTGTCGACGATGACCACGCCCGTATCGATCACCTGCGGCACGCCCCCGACTCCCGCCTTGGCGTTGTCGCTTGCGACAGGAATGGGGCTGTTGGCCAGATTGAACAGAATCTGGGTCGCGTAGAAGGGCATGAGGGCTGTCTGCTGCGCGACGCTGGCCGAGACTACGCCTTCCTTGATCTGTTCGAGGAGGTCGTTGCCGCGGTCCATTGCGACGATCTTGATTGCGCCGATCTTCTTCGCTTCGCGCACGGCCATCGCCGCGCCCATGCCGCCCGCCGCCTCGACGCAGCCGATGCCGGAGAGGGCGGGAAACTTCTGCAGGAGCGTGGCCGCCGCCTGCGCGGCGACGTTAGGGTCAGACTGCGTGTCCGCCACGTGGACGATGGAAATGCCGGGACACTCGCCCAGCGCCTTGCGGTAGCCGGCCATCCGCTCCTCAAGGTTCAGCTGCCCCGGCTTCGTCATCAGGGCCACCTGGCCCTTGCCGCCGATCAGCGCCGCCAGCTTCTTGCCGCCCTGGTAGCCGGCCTGCTCATTGCCCGTGCCCACGAACGCGCAGCGCTTGGAGCCGGGCAGGTCGCCGTCCACGGTCACGACCGGGATCCCCGCCGCGACGGCCTTGTCCACAATCGCGTTCAGCGAGGGCTCGAAGCCCACGACCACGATGCCTTTGGGCTTGCGCGCGATCGCCTGCTCAAACATGGCGACCATCGCCGCCATGTCGTAGTCGGGGGGGCTGATGTACTCGGTCTTCACGCCGAGCGCGGTGCCGGCGAGCTTCATGCCGAGCTTGTGGTCTGCGAAATAGTCAAGGCCGCCCAGGGCGGACACCTCGATGTAGAGCTGGCTCGACCGGTCCGGCGTGCCGGCCGGCGCCGCCTGCGTGTGGCATACGCCCGACATAAGCATACATCCCGCCAGCCAAACTCCCGCGCATTTGATGTTCATGGACTGCCCCCTTTGTGTTTAGCGCCTCCGCACGCCGCGCACCATAGCCTAAAGGCGTGCCCGAGGGCAACCCCGCCGTTCGCGGGCTGCGATGCGACCTCATTGCGCCGTAGCGCCGCACGACCTGACGGAACACGATCGTCGCCCCTGTATGCCACGGTAGTCTCGAAATGTCGCGGCTCTCAACCGGCCGCCGCTCCCGCGCTCCCCGCCGCCTCGCCCTCCTACGTCCTGCTCTACGCCGCCGAGGAAGGTGCTCCGTGCAGGATCTGCGTTTGTCGCGAAGCTGCTGGCAAGCAAAGCATCGGACTGGTATCAAGCCCCTGACGGCAACACGGAGGGCGCAATTATGGCTACAATGCTTCAGCAGGCATATCGTTACATAACCCACGCTGAGGGCGTGAGGTCGGGGCGGGCAATTGTCGAGGGCACGCGGATTGGCGTGCACGATATCGTCAGCTTGATTCTCAATGGCGCATCCGTGGATGAAGTGGTCAGGAGTTATCCGGTGCTGACGCGTTCGCAGGTGTATGAAGCGCTGGCCAACTACGAGGACAACAAGGATGAGATGGATCTGCTCGTGTCCCAACAGATGGCCGGAGTCGAAGCGTGAAGTTCCTGCTCGACCACGATGTGCCGTCCGAAGTCGAACGTGTTCTGATTCAGGCCGGGCACGACGTGGTTACAGTCAGGCAGGTGATGAGTCCGACGGCCTTGGATTCAGAAGTCTTGAAGCACGCCACGGAAGGTTCGCGCGTGCTGGTAACGTGTAACCGAAACTCATGAAGTTGCGGATGCTGCCGCTTCTCGCCGGCTGCCGTCTGACGACAACAGGTACTTCAGGCGTGCTGAGCGGCCAGTTGAGCAGCCGGCGCAAGAACCAGAATTGCTAGAACATCGTACGAACGAATGAACTGGGAGGAGATCGTGCGGGCGCGACAAATGCCTCTAATGTTTTCGCTGGCGGCGATGTGCGTAGGAGGGTGTGCAACCATCCCGCAATATGGCGTGTCCATTCAGAATGTTGCCCACGCGGAAATCGATCACTCCAATGTTAGCTACGAGGTGTTTTCCTTTAGCGGCGGCGTGCTTCCCCCTGGGATATGGGCGTACCACGGACTGGTACAGTTCCCCATTCCGGATACGGCCACCGTTGCATGGACAACCGCAGACGGTGTGCAGCACCGCAAGGATGTTGACCTCAAGAGTGTTCCTAAAGACTTCAGCGGCGAGATTCGTTTTGAGATAGACGACAGAAACAACGTTAAGGCCCGGATCATTCCGCGGAAGAAATGACGCCCTGCGTTGTGGCTCGTCTGGCGCGTATGCGTCTACTGTGGTACTTTCGCAACATGTTCGCTCCACGCAACAGATTCTTGGCAGTGGCTGCCGCGCTCCTTGGCGCGGCCTTCGCCCCGCGCCCCACTGACGCCTCCATCCCCAGCGCCATCTCACGCCCGCAGTTCGCCCAGGTTGCTGCCGCCGCTCCCACGCTCCCCGCCGCGCCAACCACTCCATCCCACATCCTGCTCTACGTCGCCCCGGACGGCTCTTGTCAGGTCGAGTTCTGCCGCAATGACCCGGTCAACTCAACCGACCCCACGGGGCTGGGGGTTATCTCGTGGATCTTGCGCATCGGGTATTCGGGGGAGCGAGCGGACGCTTTCGATGCGGAGATGCACGACCGGTACTGGAGCGGCAAGATGAGTCGGCGCGCCCATTGCCCCTGCCTATGTCCTGCTCTACGTCGCCCCAGATGGCTCTTGGCGCGCCAGTCTGCCATCAGACGAGTTGCCGGTGCAATGCGCGCTTGAATCCCCACCACTGACCGGATATGTAGTGGCGCAGCGCAGGAGTTTATGAGCAAGAAGAACGAAGTGCGAGGAGCAATGGGGCGGCGAAGGGACGAAGCCTTGTTTCCTGTGCCGTCCGCCAAGGCGGATGCTCCTCACGACTACGTCGCCGTGCTTTCCGAGATCAAGGGACGCATTCAGGAAACGCGCCTGCGAACAGTGTTGGCCGCGAATGCGGCGATGACGCTATTGTACTGGGACATCGGGCGAGTGATTCTGAAGCGTCAGGAGAAGCAGGGCTGGGGAGCCAAGGTCATTGACAGACTGTCTGCCGATCTTCGACAGGCGTTCCCGGATATGCGGGGCCTGTCCCCCCGAAACCTCAAATACATGAGGGCGTTCTCCGCCGCCTGGCCCGGGCGGGCAATTGTGCAACGGGTCATTGCACAACTTCCATGGCGTCAGAACATTGCTTTGTTGGAACAACTGGACAAGCCCAAGATTCGTCTGTGGTATGCGGAGCAGACCATCGCGCAGGGCTGGTCCCAACCCGTCCTCCGGCTACAGATCGAGAACGCCTTGCACAAGCGACAAGGCAAAGCGGCAACAAACTTTCCTGTCACGCTTCCGCCCGCCGATTCAGATATGGCCGTTCAGGTCTTCAAGGATCCTTATCTCTTTGACTTTCTCGGCACCGCCGACACTCGCCGTGAGCGGGATGTCGAGCAGGCCCTGGTAGACCACATACAGAAGTTCCTGCTGGAGATGGGCAAGGGCTTTGCCTTCGTTGGGCGGCAGGTTCATATGGAGGTCGAGGGCGAAGACTTCTATCTCGACCTCCTCTTCTATCATTACGTACTTCGCCGTTTCGTCGTTATTGAACTCAAGGCCGTGCCTTTCGATGCCGCCTTCGTTGGCAAACTCAATCTCTACCTGTCCGCTGTCGATGATCTGCTGCGGCAACCGGACGACAAGCCGACGATTGGGCTTCTTCTTTGCCAGTCCAAGAACAGGCTTGTTGTCGAGTATGCCCTGCGAGGTCTTCAGAAGCCCATCGGTGTTGCCGAATGGCAGACGCAGCTCGTCAAAGCCTTGCCCGGCGAACTCAATGGCAGTCTACCCACGGTCGAGGAACTCGAAAAAGAGCTGGGCGATGGGCGGTGATTGTGGGAAACCAACGGCTGGTGCGGATATCGGTTTCTTCACTGGCGGCGCAGTTCTGCTGAAAGGTTTCGCTTTCGTCTCCATTCATGGCGCGGCCGCATCCTCCCGGTTTGTCGCGCGTTCCAACGTGCGGCGATGTGCGCCGTGCCCGCCGCCCTGACCCTCGGGGCGCTACTCGCCCCTCGCCCCGCTGACGCCTCGATGCCCAGCGCCATCGCGCATCCGCAGTTCACCCAACCCGACGCCGCTCCCGCGCTTCCCGCTGAGGCCCCCGGCTACGTCCTCGTCTCCCTCGCCCCGGACGGATCGTGTCGGGTCGAATTCTGCCGCAATGACCCGGTCAATCTAACGGACCCGACGGGGCTTGTGCCGAAGGAGGAGGCGCTGACTTATCTGAAAAGCAGGGCAATAGACATCTACAACGCGAGCGGGAAGAGACGGGACATGACAGTTGCGATCATGTCTACCATGTACGTGGAATTGAGGCGTACTCGCTTGATTGACCGTCTCGTTGATGTCACGTCATCAAAGTATGTGAGGTTCGGCGCGAAGGGCAATTCCTATGGGCCCGCACAGATCACGCCAGCTTTTGCTGAGACAATCATAAATTGAAGTCCAAGCGGGTCTTGTGATGACATCAAAGCGCTTCGAAAGACGGATCCGATCGCTTACAGAGCGAAGGTCCATGAGACGATTGTGAAGCACCCCGAATCGATAATCTCGGCGGCCTTCGATCAATTCATTGCGCAGTGGGACGCGGCGCGCGAGCGGGATTCGAAGATTGCCGACATCTCGGGGCGGATCGATGTTCTCGCGACGCTGTACAACCTGGGGCCAAACAGATCCAGCCCGAAACCAAGCCCGAGAGCGGGAGGAAGTCGCCTGCAACCGGACGGGTTCAACACCCCGTTTCACAGTTTTGGCGAATGGGCGGAGTTCTTCTCGAAATCGAAGGATGCTGACGACGTGCTGCGTGTGCTTGACGATCAACTGCGCTTGGAAACCAAGACGTCTCCGAAGCAGGAGTGATTCCATGAGGCGTCGAGACCGAAAGCCGTTTGCGCTGAATGGACTGGTTTCCTGTGTAAGCATTCTCGTTGCCTGTGCGTTGCCAGGCTGTGTATCCCCGCAGTCGGGGGCCTCAAAAGACTTGAGCGCGCGAGTGCTGTTTGCCTGTAATCAGACGCTGCTCCGAGACGTTGTGGCGAGTTTGGACGAACAGGTGCAAAGTCATGTGGCTCTTGATTCGCGTTTGAATGAAGTGGCAGACCTCGGGGTCAGCTGTTTTTCGAATACATTGGAGAACAGTTTCCTCACGCTCTCAACCGCTCTCAATATCCTGCGCACGTACATAATGGAGGTGTACAACATCCCAGTGGACTGGCGTGTCGATGGGGAGACGATCGTCTTCTTTTTCGCGGGAAGCGATGAGGAGTATGCCGCGTTACGCAAGCGCGACAAATGACGGCCGTCCTGATCGTTCGCAAAGAGGGGGGGGGCGTGGAAACGGCCTTGTTGTGGCCTGTCCGAGGGTGAGGTCTCGTTTTGCCGCGACAAGTCAGACCTCAGCGGCGGACTACCTGGCCTTGAACCCTTCGATAGGCTTTGACTCGGAGGGGTCGTTCATGAGTTCGCGGATGGCCTGGAAGACGAGCTTGAAGCTTTCGTCGTACTTGCTCTCGAGGGCCGTAACCTTGCGAGCGAGTGCTTCGACGGAAAGGGCCATTCGGCGGAGATTTACGAAAGCGGTTACCACAGCCACGCTCATTTGGATCGCCTGTGGGCTGTTCAAGACTGTGGCGGCCATGATAGCGCCGTGCTCGGTGAATGCCAGAGGGAGATACTTGCGATGTTGGCCGCGCTTTAAGGTCGCATTTTGCGACCTTAAAGACTGCCACTCAGTATCGGTCAGCCTGAATGCGAAGGGAGCCGGGAAACGATCCGGATTGCGTCGTACCTGCTCGTTGAGCCGTTTGACCGAGACATCGTAGAGCGCGGCCAAGTCGGCGTCGAGAATCACGGCGTGGCCGCGGATGCGCGTAATCGCATCCTTGGGACTCATTGGGGCTGGCAGATTGCTCATGATGACTGCGTCTCCATATGCCAAGCGACTGCGGATTCCTGGACCGCGACGATCGAAACGTTACGCATGAGCGTGGGAATAGCATGCAAGGTGCGACCATGTCAAAACGGAATTGGCCGTTCATGCAAAACGCTTCGCTTTCGGATCTCTCCCCGTGGTACTCTCGCCACATGTTCACGTTTCGCAACGAACTCCTAGGCGCCGCTGCCACCGCCGCCCTGACGCTCGGCGTGCTTCTCTCCCCGCGCCCGGCTGCGGCGTCGATTCCGCGCGCCATCGAGCACCCGCAGCTCACCCAGCCCGCCGCCCCCTCGCTCCTCGCCACCACGCCCAGGTACGTCCTGCTTTTCGTCGCCTCGGACGGATCTTGTCAGGTCGAGTTCTGCCGCAATGACCCGGTCGCGCGGTAATGTGCCGGGTTGGTGGGATGGCGCGGACTGGTTCCGTCGTGCTTGTGTTTACGGCGCCTTTCCGGCACATTTCTTCCCATGAGAACAATCATTGTCGATAAGCCCTACCGGGAGCTGGAGCCTGCGGCGCGCTGGATGGAGCGCGGCCGCTGGCCCTGCTCGTGGATCAGCATTCCCGACGCGGCGGCCCGGCCGCTGATCGCCGCCTACCGCTGCCGCTTCACGCTGGACAAGGCGGAGACGCTGCGCCTGCATGTGACGGCCGATGAACGCTATGAGCTGTACGTGGACGGCGCGCGGATCGGCCGCGGCCCGGAGCGCGGCGACGACGAAAACTGGTTCTTCGAAACCTACGACGTGGCTCTCGCGGTGGGCGCGCACCTGCTGGTGGCGCGCGCGTGGGCGCTGGGCGTGCATGCGCCGTTCGCCCAGAAGTCGGCCCGCCACGGGCTGCTGGTCGCCACCGGCGGGCCGCGCGATGCGCTGGTCGGCACCGGGCTGGCCGCGTGGGAAGGGAAGCGGCTGGGCGGCTATGCGTTCAAGGGCAGCGAACTGACATGGGCGACTGGTGACAATGAAACGGTGACGGCTTCCGATTGCGGCTGGGGTTTTGAGCGCGGCGAAGGGGCGGGGTGGGGTGCTGTCGAAAAGGTCGAGACCGGCGCCAACAAGCCGCTGTACCTAGACTGGGATCCGGCCGGAACGCACCTGCTGCGGCCGGCCGTTCTGCCGCAGATGCGGTCGGAAAAAGCCCCGGCGCCCGTGATCCGGCACCTCGATGCTGTGCCGGGCGATGCGGAGACGTCGCTCGTGCTGGCGGCGCAGGACCTTGTCGCGGAACGGCGCAGCTGGCAGGCCTGGCTGGCGGGCGGCACGGTTGTCATTCCTCCCCGCACTTCGCGGCGCGCCATCCTTGACCTCGGCGACTACCGCTGCGGCTATCCGGCGCTGACGGCGTCCGGCGGACGCGGCGCCAAGCTTCGTCTGTTCTGGGCCGAAGGGCTTTACGAAGCCCCCGCGGACGCCACGAGCATCTGGAAGTACAACAAGGGCCACCGCGATGCCGTCGAAGGCAAGCTGTTCCGGGGCGCCGGCGACACGTTCCTTCCGGACGGCAATCCGGGCCGCCGCTTTGCGCCGCTCTGGTGGCGCGCCGGACGCTATCTCGAACTCCGCGTGGAGACGGCGGGCGAAGCCCTGACGCTCGACCGCTTCGAGCTGGAGGAGACCGGCTATCCGTTCGCCCCCACGGCTGAGTTCGCCGCGTCCGACACGCGCCTTGCGGAGGCCGTGCCGCCCATGCTCCGCGTGATGCAGATGTGCATGCACGAGACCTACATGGACTGCCCGTACTACGAGCAGATGATGTATATCGGCGATACGCGGCTGGAGGTGCTGACGACCTACACGCTGACGGCGGACGACCGTCTTCCGCGCAAGGCGCTGCAGATGTTCGACGCTTCGCGCGGCGCCAGCACGCTCGGGCTGACCCTCTCGCGCTGGCCCGTGCGCCACAGCCAGGTGATTCCGCCGTTCTCCCTGTGGTTCCTGGCCATGATTCATGACTTCGCCCAATGGCGCGGGGATGCCGCGTTCGTGCGGTCCCTGATGCCGGGCGCGCATGCCGTCCTCGACGCCTTCGACAAGTGGATGGGGAAGGATGGGCTGCTCGGGCCGGCGCCGGGCTGGAATTTTACCGACTGGACCCATGAATGGCGTTCGTGGGATCCGCCCGGCGCGCCGGCGGCGGGCATGCCGCCGGACGCCGATCGCGCTCCCAGCGGCATCCTGAACTGGCAGCTCGTGTACGCGCTGCAACGCATGGCCGAACTTGAGGATTGGCTGGGCGAGCCGGAGCGGGCGTCGCGCAACCGACGCCGGGCGGCGGAGCTTGCCGCGCGCGTCGACGCCGCGTTCTGGGATTCCGGGCGCGGGCTGTACGCCGATGATCTCGCGAAGACTTCGTTCTCGGAGCACGCGCAGTGTCTGTCGCTCCTGAGCGGCCATCTGCCGGCAAGCCGGCGCACGCAGCTCCGGCAGGGGCTGCTGCACGACGCGTCACTGGTCCGTGCCACGGTGTATTTCTCGCACTACCTTTTCGAGGCGTACCGGACCCTCGACGCGATGGATGCCATGCTGGAGCGACTTACGCTGTGGTTTGGATTCAGGGCACAGGGATTCCACACGACGCCCGAGTCGCCGGAGCCATCGCGATCCGACTGCCATGCCTGGAGCGCGCATCCGCTGTACCACTATCACGCGTCCATCCTCGGCGTGCGGCCGGCGGGCTTCGGCTATGATACTGTGCGCATCGAGCCCAGGCTCGGGCCGCTGGCCTGGGCCCGCGGCGCCACGCCTCATCCGCGCGGAAAGACCGAAACGGAGTTCCGGCGCGCGGGCGACAAGACAAGCTGGCGCGTCGTCCTGCCGCAGGGGGTTAACGGCGTCCTTGTCGTCAACGGTCGCGAAATCCAACTGAAGGCCGGTCCACAGGAAGGCGTTTGCTAGTTGCTCCAGATGGCAAAGAGCGCGAAGCCAGGACCAAACGGCTGCGTCAGCGTGCGCCAGCGGGCCTGGTCGCTGACCGTGCCTTCCTCGAGATACGGAATGAGCGCGGAGCCCTGAATCAGCAGCACGGGGTCAAACCGCGGCGGCGCGTTCACCATCTTGTCGACATTGATGCCCGTGCCGGCCTTCATTCGCCAGTGTGGGAGAAGCTTCTTCCCCGTCAGGACTGCGTCCATCTCGTCCAGGACCTCTTTCCATCCATCGATCTGCTGCTGAGTGACTTTGGCGCCTCCCGGACCGGTCTGCGCCGGGGATGGCAGCCACTCATGGTCGTCATCGGTTTCCGCGAGCACGCGCTGCCAGCAGGTGCGACTGCAGCTGATCATGGAGCGGAACTCGTCGCGCGCGTTGCGCAGGCCGTCCTTGTGAATCAACTCGAGCCGCATCTCGTGCAGGGCGGCGATAAGGTCCACGATCTTCGAGACTTCGCGTAACATCGCCCGGTCGCCCTCCTCCGTGCCGATGCGCTGGGCGATTGGCGGAATGGGCTTGGGATTTCTGAAGATCACGTGGGCGCTCTGGTTCCAGACGGGCTGCCAGTCGTAGGCCGTCAGGATATCAAGCAATCCCGTGAGGAAATGGGTGTACCCCTTCAGCCACACGGCGTCCGCGCTGTCGAAGTGAATCACAATGTCTTCCCCTGCCTGGCCGCCGGAGCGCATGCCAAGAGACCGGCCGAGCGACGCCTGGACCATCTCGTTGGTGGCGACTTTGCCGTCCCCGTCGAGATCCATACGCGCCTGCGTGACGTTCACCTCGACGAGAAACGGGTCAGCGCTCACGGCGGAAAGGGTGGCGTTAGCCTTCTGCAGGGAGGCCTTGAGATTCAGGAACAAGCCCGCGACTTTCTCGGGCGTTGCGACTTCGCCGGACGCTTCTTGCTGGTTCGGCACCACGGCGCGCAGGAACGGCATGCTTCGCGCGAGTTCGGGGTCGATTCCCAGCCTGCTGAATCCGGTGCTGAACTGCTGCAGGCCGTCGAGCGACTGCAGGACGGCGAGCGAGAAGCGCTCGGCATTGTCCTTGGGCGCCGCGTAGGCTGCCATCCCGTCGCGCAGGCGGCCGTCGCGAAGAAAGTCATTGAGCGGGGCCGCCGCAGATGCGAAGCCGGACGTAATGGCCAGAAGGACCAAGCCGAGACCGATCGAATGGCGGGTAGACATGTTGCCTCTCCTATTCCTGTCTTGTTTCTTCCTTGATACGCGTGTAGGGGGCACCGTCATTCTGCATCATCGTGTCGGTCTCATCCCTAGCCACATCCTGGGCATAGGTTGACAGGGCCGCCGAAACAAGCAGCGCGATGCCGATCAACATTTTCATCTTCTTCCGCTCCGTCCTTCCCGCGTCAATCCTACTGGTGGTGTGTATTAGTACCTTGGGTGTCAAAAAGCAACCGCAGATTGACGAATGGCAGGTTGTCAATCGGGCAGAAGGGACGCCTCATGCGGTCGAAGCCGGAGCCGGAACGCTGCTGGGGACCGCGTCTCCAGCGAAGCGTCCGATCAAGCATTCCTTTGCGGAAGTCTGCGGACGACGTCAGCGCGTGAGCGGGGCGAGCCATCCGATAGTCTGCGCGTGGATGGTCTCGTAGAAGAACGGGATCACGCCCAGCACTACGGAAATGGCGACGGTTACACCCGCCGTGACTGCCATGAGGGGGCTGATGCCCGGCGCGACGGCGCCCTGGGCCGGCGGCTCGATGTACATGGCTCGCACGAGGCGAAGATAGTAGTAGAGGGAGATGGTGGAGTTGACAGCGGCCACGGCCACGAGCCAGTTAAAGCCCGCCTTGGAGGCAATGCTGAAGAGGAAGAATTTGCCCACGAAGCCTGACAGAGGAGGGATGCCTGCCAGCCCGAACAGCGCGAGCATCATGCAAAGCGCAACGTAGGGATTCGTCTGGGCCAGCCCATGGTACTCTTCGATCTTCTGATGTCCCGTGCGATTCTCGTACCAGATGATCACGGCGAACGCTGCGAGGTTGGTGATGGCGTAGGCCAGCATGTAGAACACGATGGCCGGTATGCCTTCGTCGGTGGGCCCGAGGAGCCCCATGAGCAGGTAGCCGGCCTGCGAAATCGCGCTGTAGGCCATGAACCGTTTGACATTCTGCTGCACGATGGCCACGAGGTTCCCGAGCGTCATGGTGGCCGTGGCGAAGAGGGCGATCGCAAGCCCCCAGTGGCTGACGTAGACGCCCAGGACGCGGAAGAGCAGATGGAACAGGAGCACGAGGCCCGTGCACTTGGAGGCCACGGACAGAAACGCGGTGATGGGCGTCGGGGCGCCCTGGTAGACGTCGGGCGCCCACATGTGGAACGGCGCGACCGTGAGCTTGAATCCGATGCCTGTCGTCAGGAGCCCCACTGCCAGCCACAGCGCCGGGGATGGTGCCGCGCTCAGCGCGCGCGCAATCTCGGTCAGGCCGGTGCTCCCGCTGAGGCCGTAGAGCAGCGACATACCGAAGAGCATCAGCGCCGAGGAAGCCGCGCCCAGGACCATATACTTGAGGCCCGCCTCGCCGGCCTGATGGTCGCGCCGCCAGGCCGCCATGGCGAAGAGCGGGATCGTGGCCAGCTCCAGGCTCACGTACAGCGTCGCCAGATCGCGCGCGGAGACGAGGAACAGCATTCCGACGATTACAAAGAGCAAAATGCAGAAATACTCTCCCGGCGACTGGATGGGGCGCATCTTGAGCGCTCTGGTCTCATCCGGGTCGTCCATGGAGAGCGCTACCGTGACGGCCGCCGCGAGGAGAAAGATGAGCTTGAACCACCAGCCCACGGCGTCCAGCTCGAACCGGCCGCCGAACATCGCTCCCGACTGCGGCGTCAGCGCGAGCGCGCCCCCGGCCACGGCGAGCCCCGCCAGCGCAATGTACCCCAGCAGCGACTTGCGCGGCGCCTGCGTGAACAGGTCCACGAACAAGACGACGAACGCGGTGGCGAGCACCACAATTTCCGGCAGCATCAGCATAGCTCAGGCCTTTCAGGAATCTGGATCAAAGCGCTCCCGTTATCTGCCCCACCGCGTGCAGCCGGTTCACGATCGGCATCAGCGGCGCCTCGATCAGTTGCACAAAATACCAGGGCATCATGCCGACCACGAGAATGGTCGCGACCAGGATCCCGGTGCAAATCCGCTCCGTGATGTTCGCATCGCGCAGCTCCAGGAAGTGGGAGTCTGTGATGGGGCCCATGAACACTCGGCCCAGGCCGCGCAGGACGTATACGGCGGTCACGACGATGGAGAACGTGGCCAGGATCGTCAGCGTTCGCATGATGGTCAGCGAGTGCCAGTCGTTGCCGAAGAAGCCGCCCAGGAAGACGTGCGATTCGGCGACGAAGCCCGCGAGGCCGGGGAGGCCGAGGGACGCCAGCCCGCCCACGTAGAACGCCACCGTCAGCCAGGGCATCTGCCGGGCCAGCCCGCCCATCTCTGGAATCATACGCGTGTGGGTCCGCCCGTACACCATGCCGATCAGGCTGAAGAACAGGGCCGTCATGATGCCGTGGCTGAACATCTGAATGACCGCGCCCTTGATGCCCATCAGGTTGAGCGCGGCGATGCCGAACAGGACGAACCCGCAGTGGCTGACCGAAGAATAGGCGGTGAAGTATTTCAAATCCTTCTGCGTGATGGCGCCGAATGATCCATAGAGGATGTTGATCGTTGTGAGCCCCATGAAGAAGAGCCCCCAGATCTTGGCGCCCTCCGGCAGAAGGTAGACGCCGATGCGCAGCGCGCCATATCCGCCCAGCTTCATCAGCACGCCGGCGTGCAGCATCGACACCGCGGTGGGGGCCGAGGCGTGCCCGTCGGGCGACCAGGTGTGGAACGGGAACAGCGCACCGAGCACGCCGAAGCCGATGAAGATCATCGGGAACACCCACTTCTGGAAATCGCGGGAGAAATGCGCGGTGGCAAGCTGCTGCAGGTCGAAGGTGTGCATTCCGGACATATGGAAAAGCGCCAGGAACCCGACGAGAATGAAGGCCGACCCGACCATCAGCATGAGCGTCAGCTTGGTGGCCGCGTAGACCTTCGGGCCGGTGCCCCAGATGCCGATGAGCAGGTACATGGGGAGCACGGCCACCTCGTAGAACACGAAGAAGAGGAAGAGGTCGAAGCTGACGAACACGCCGAACACCCCGGTGACCAGGGTGAGCAGCATGGCAAAGAATTCCTTGCGGCGCTCCGTGACATGCCAGCTTGCCATGACGCCGGTGAAGATGACAATCGAGGTCAGGATGACCATGGCGAGCGAGACGCCGTCGAGCCCGACGAGATATTGAATCCCAAGCGATTTGAACCAGGTGAATTGTTCGACCATGTAGAGCTTGGTGACGAGGGCGGACTTCATTCCCTCGGCATCCGGCGCGGCCAGGAGCCAGAAGCGGCGGGTGACGACCGCCGTCAGGACGAGGTGGGCAAACGTCCCGGCTGCCGCGATCCACCGGATCCATCCGGCGAGCCGCGTCGGCGTCAGCATCACAAGCATTGCCGTGACGAACGGCAGCAATACCAGCCACGAAACCATGCCCATAAATCCCGCCTCCGCTACCTAAATGAGAGTCGCAAGCCACACGAGCAGGACGAAGACGAGCCCTGCGACCACCCATGTGCCGTACGTCTGAACGGTGCCGCTCTGGTGCCGGTCGAGCATATGGCCCGACGACTCGGTAACCCGGCCGCTCAGATTAATGCTGCCGTCGACGACCTTCCGGTCGAACCGGGCCACCGGCCGGGCGACCCATCGAAAAATGATGCTGCGCGTGACGAAGAGGTACACTTCGTCGAGGTAGAACTTGTTCTTGATGACGCCGTAGAGCGGCCCCAGGCCACGGACCGCGGCCTGCAGCCTGGAGTTCGAGCCGGTATAGAGGATCCACGCCAGGCAGATGCCGGCGAGCGCCACAGTGGTCGCGGGGATTGCGACGCGGAGATCCATGCCTTCGTGCCCTGCGTGTTCCCCGAAATGGAGAAACTCGCCGAACGGGACAAACCCCGCGCCCGTGGAGGCCACGGCGAGAATGATCATGGGAACCAGCATGACCCAGGGCGACTCATGCGCGTGGCCTGCGCCCTCGCTGCGCGCCGCGCCCCAGAAGGTGACGAAGTAGATGCGGAACATGTACAAGGCCGTCAGGGCTGCGCCGACGAGGCCTGCGCCGAAGATGACGTGGTGGCCGCTCGTCAGGGCCGCCGTGAGGATTTCGTCCTTGGAGAAGAATCCCGCGAACGGCCAGACGCCCGCGATGGCGAGCGTGGCCACGAGGAAGACGGCGTGCGTCACGGGCAGGCGCTTCGCCAGCCCGCCCATCTTCCAGATATCGTTGCTGTGCACGGCATGAATCACAGCGCCCGCGCCAAGGAAGAGCAGGGCCTTGAAGAAGGCGTGGGTGAAGAGATGGAAGAGCGAGGCGGTGTATCCCAGCGGATGCTCTGGCGAGGCAACGCCCAGGGAGAACATCATGTACCCGATCTGGCTCAGCGTGGAGAAGGCGAGGACGCGCTTGATGTCGTCCTGCGTGCAGCCGATCACCGCCGCAAAAAGCATGGTGAACGCGCCGACGAACGCGACGACCGAAAGCGCGGGCCCGGCCGCGGCGAAGACCGGGAACATGCGGGCCACCAGATATACGCCGGCCACCACCATCGTGGCGGCATGGATCAGCGCGGACACGGGGGTGGGGCCTTCCATGGCGTCGGGCAGCCAGATGTGGAGCGGGAACATGGCGCTCTTTCCCGACGCGCCCATGAACAGCAGGATCATGGCCACGGTGAGAAAGCTTATGCCGAAAATGCCGGCCGAAACGTGCGGGAAGTAGGCGATCACCTCAGGCTGGGTGAGGTAGAGGAAGTCCAGCGGCTGGTCGGCCCCGTTCGTCGCCGGGCCCATCCCCTGGAACACCTGCCAGCCGTAGTACCCGAGAAGCAGGATGCCGATAAAGAACCCCAGGTCGGCGAAGCGCGTCACGATGAAGGCCTTCTTTGCCGCTGCGACCGCGGCGGGCCGCTCGTAATAGAACCCGATCAACAGGAACGAGCTGGCGCCGACGAGTTCCCAGCACATGAACGTCTGGATGATGTTCGGAGCGACAACAAGCCCCAGCATGCTGAACGTGAACAGGCTCAGGTAGCTGTAGTACCGTCCGTACCCGTGTTCGCCGTGCATGTAGCCGATCGAGTACAGGTGGACGAGAAAGCTGACGCTCGTCACCACAAGCATCAGCAGCACAGACAGGGGATCGACGAGCACGCCGACCTGGACGCGCAGGTGCTCCATGTACTGCAGCCAGTTGGCGCTCCACGGCACGAGCGTGGGGTATCCCTCCCCATGCCCGCCGGGAAGGTGGAAGTAGGCCCAGGCCAGCAGGCAGGCGAAGACCACGCCCAGGCCGGCCGCGAATGTGCCGACGAGGCCCGAGAGCTTCGCCGAGCGCGGCCGGATGAAGAGGCCGACCAGGAAGAATGTGATCAGCGGAATGCCGGGCACAAGCCAGGCATGTCGCAGAGCAAAGGGCAGCAGTTCGGTGGCTTCGTTCATATTCGCGCTGCGTTCATTTCCACATCATGTTGATGCGCGTTACATCCGTCGTCTTCGTGTGCCGGAACAGCCCGACCACGATGGCCATGGCGACCACCACCTCCGCCGCCGCGGTCGCCACAATGAAAAGCGCCATCGCCTGCCCGTCCACATGGCCCGGCATCACGTAGCGGTTCAAGATGACGAAGTTCATCGCGCCGGCGTTCAGCATCAGCTCGATCGAGATGAGCACGCCAATCACATTCCGTCGGGTGAGCAGGCCGTACAGGCCGATGGAGAACAGAAGCGACGAGAGCACCAGCCAGTGCAAGACTTCCGGCTGCAGGTTGGCGAGAAGCGTCACTTGGCAGCTCCCTTCCCGGCTGCGCCGCGGTCCTGTGTTGTCTTGCGGGCCAGCACGATGCCCCCGATCACGGCCGCAAGGAGCAGAAGCGAAACCAGTTCAAACGGGAGTGTGTACCCGGCCTTGCCGCTGTCCATGAACGCCCGGCCCAGGGCCATGGCATCGTTGTCCGGCGCGGGCCGGTCCGGCGGGACAGTGAAGTGAGTCATGCGCAGGAGCTGCACCGTTAACCCGAAGAACATCGCGGCAGAGGTGAGGCCGAGGAATCGCCGCAGGGGCTTGGGCGCATCGTCCATCAGCTCCAGGGGGCTGGTGAGCATGACTGCAAAGACGAACAGCACCGCGATGCCGCCGACGTATACGAGCACCTGGACGCCCGCCAGGAAAGGCGCCTTGAGCATCACATAGAACCCCGAGCTGGCCGTCAGCACGCCCATCAGGTAGATGGCGGAACGCAGGATGTGGCGCGTGGTCACGGTGGCAATGGCCAGGCCGACGGCGAGGGCCGCGAACGCATAGAAGAGCACCGTGTGCAGAGACTGGAGCATCATAACTTTCCCTCCCCGCCCGCTGCGGGGCCGCCGCCCAGCGGCACGGGCCCGGAATACGCCCCGCGCGGCTCCATCATCTTCAGCCGCTGCTCGGGGTCCTCGGTCTTCTGCAGGACGGAGGCGGGCGGCCCGGCGTACCGGTTCAGGTTGTAGGTCAGCAGCCGCCGGTCGTACACGGCCGCTTCAAAGCTTCCGCTCATGGTCAGGGCGCCGAAGGGGCAGGCGATGACGCACGCGTTGCAGAACGTGCAGGTGTCCATGCGCCAGGTGTACTGGTCGACCTCGTTCTTGCCCGAGACGGGCCCCTTGCGGGATGCAATCCGGATCGAGCGGTTCGGGCAGGCGGATTCGCAGATGCGGCAGGCCGTGCACAGGTGCTGCCCGCTCGCGTCGTGGATCAGGGAAAGGACCGTGCGGCAGCGCTCATGCATCTTCAGCGTCGCCCGGTTCTCCGGATACTGCTGCGTTACCACCGTGGAGGGGTGGACCAGATAGTAGAACGTGACCTTCATGCCTTTCAGCAGGGAGCGAATCCCGAGAAGGACGCCCATCACGAAGCCGTGCCGCTCCGGTCGGGGCGCCACGATGACGTCTGGCTGCTGCGCTATGGTCTCTGGATTTGCCATGTCTCTGCTCTCAGTGCCCCGGGAAGAAATACAGGTTGAATAGGACTGCCACCGCCGCAAAGCCGAGGTTCACCAGCCCGATCGGGAGCATGATCTTCCACTCGAGCCGCATCAGCTGGTCCACGCGCAGGCGCGGGAACGTCCACCGGAACCACATGATCAGGAAGATGATCGCCCCGGTCTTGCCCAGGAACCACAGGAGCGGCGGAATGAAGTCCATGACATGGTTGAACGCCTGCCAGGTGCCGAGGTGGAACGGCATCCAGCCGCCCAGGAACAGGGTCACGATCATGGCGGAGGCGATGAACATGTTGATGAACTCCGACAGGAAGAAGAATGCGAAGCGGATGCCCGAATACTCGGTGTGAAACCCGGCGGTCAGCTCGCTTTCCCCTTCCGCGATGTCGAACGGCGTGCGGTTGATTTCCGCCACGGAAGCCACGAGGAAGAGAAGGAAGGAGACGAGCCCCACGCCGGGCGCGCGCCAGATCCACCAGCCCGCCTCCTGGCTCTGGACGATGCCCGAAAGGCTCAGCGTGCCGGAGAACGCCACCACGGTGAGCAGGGCGAGGACCGCGGAAATTTCGTAGGACATGATCTGTGCGCCGGCGCGCATGGCGCCCAGCAGCGACCACTTGTTGTTTGAGCTCCAACCCGCCAGCAGGATGCCCAGCACGCCGAGCGAGCCGACGGCCGTCACATACACCACGCCGATATTTATGTTCGCCACCTGGATGGACGGGCTGAACGGAATTGCCACGAGCGCCAGCAGCGTGGCCAGGAAGCTAAGGAAGGGCGCGGCCAGATGCAGCCAGCGGTCGGCCCGGGATGGCACGATGTCCTCCTTGAGCAGCAGCTTCAGCGTGTCGGCCACGGTCTGCAGAATCCCGTGCCACCCGACGCGCATCGGGCCGAGGCGGCACTGGAAATGGGCCGCGATCTTGCGTTCGGCGTAAATCAGGCCCATGCCGAGAACGGCCACGAAGGCGCCCATGCCCCCCAGGGCCAGCAGCATGAACCCGGCCGCCGCCCAGACGCTGTGCGGCAATGCCTGCGCCGCCCGCTCCGAGAGGCTGACCGATTCCCACGTGCTAGCGATGAACAAGGCCATTCCCATCCTCAGTGTCCTCAGCGATCCATGTCTGGAATCACAACGTCCAGCGACGAGAGCATGGCGACCAGGTCCGCCACGCGCATGCCCACCGCGGTTTTTGTGATGCACCACAAATTGTTAAAATTCGGCGAGCGAACGTGGACCCGGTACGGGCAATCCTTCCCGTCCGACACGATCATCACGCCGATGATGCCGCGCGCGGTCTCCGCCTGGCCGTAGTAGCTGCCTTCCGGCAGCTTGATCTTCGCGGCCGGCTTCATGACCATATGCTTGCCTTCGGGGATACGATCAATCAGCTGCTCCACGATCCGAATGGACTGACGCATTTCCTCGACGCGAACCCAGTAGCGGTCCCAGCAGTCGCCCACCGTGCCGACCGGCACGCTGAACTCCGCCTGGCCATAGGCGCCATACGGCTCGGACTTGCGCAGGTCGAGCGCCACGCCGCTGGCCCGCAGCACGGGCCCCGTCGCGCCCATCGCGAGCGCCGAGGCTGCGTCGAGCGCGCCCACGCGGGCGAGGCGCGACTGGATGATGACATTGCCGGTTACCAGCGTGTCATATTCCAGCAGCTTCGCCTTGAAATATGTAATGAACTCTTTCACCCGCCTGGCAAAGTCCGGGTGCAGGTCGTTCATGAGCCCGCCGGGCTGAATGAAATTGAGCGTCAGCCGCGACCCTGTGGTCTCCTCCAGGATGTCGGTGAGGCATTCGCGGTCCCGAAACCCGTACAGGAACGGGGTGAATGCGCCGAGGTCCATTCCCAGCACGCCCCACCACAGCTGGTGGCTCTGGATGCGCTGCAATTCCGACAGGATCGTGCGGGCCACCTGGATGCGCTCGTTCAGCTCGATGCCGGCCGCCTTCTCCACCACCATGGAGACGGCCCAGTTGTTCATGAAGGCGGAAAGGTAGTCGAGGCGGTCCGAGAGGTGGACGAACTGGCGGTACGTCTGGTGCTCCCCGATCTTCTCGATGCCGCGGTGCACATAGCCGAGCACAGGGATGATCTCTCGCACCGTTTCGCCGTCCAGCCGCAGCACGAGCCGAAGCACGCCGTGCGTGGAGGGGTGCTGGGGCCCCATGTTGACAAAGTATTCCTGCGTGGCCACCGAGCCGTCGGCGGATTCCTGCAAGCGGAGATGCGCTTCCAGTGTGGTGGGCGTTACGCTCATGCCGGTTTCTCCAGCATGAAGTCATCCTTATAGTCTTTCCGCAAGGGGAAGCCTTCCCAGTCGTCGCTCAGCAGCAGGCGCCGCAGGTCCGGGTGGCTGGCGTAGAGCACGCCGAACATGTCGTACACCTCGCGCTCCTGCCATTCGGCGATGCGCCACACGGTGCTGACCGTTTCGATCTCGGGCCTTTCACGCGGGACGTCGGCGCATACCAGCGCATAATGACGATGCGAGGTGGAGTACAGGTAGTAGAAGAGCTCGATCCGGTTTTCGGCCGGCCAGTCCACGGCCGTATGCGCGCACAGCATGTCGAACGCCAGCTGTGGGTGATTTCGCAGGCGCAGCATCAGGCGGCTGAGCTTCGCGCGCGGCACGGTCACCGCGGGCCGGTCCGCCTTCTCCTTGGGTCGGACGTCAGCGTCCAGCGCGAGAACAGCGGCGAGGAGGGATGCGGCGTCCATGGCTATGACTTCTCCAGCGGGGCCGTCGCGGCGAGGATCTTGTGCACGTCGTAGGATGCGTTCTGTTCCAGCAGGGCCGCCATCTCCGCGCGGATATCCTCCGCCGTCACCCCGGGGGGCAGGGCGGCCAGCACCGGCTTGCGGCGCAGCTCGGGCTTGCGCACTGTAATTCCCTCTTTGATAAGCTTTTGCAGCGTGAGCAGTCCGTAGAGATAGGCTTCGGGCCGGGGCGGGCAGCCGGGAACATACACGTCCACCGGAATGATCTGGTCAACCCCGCGGATCGTGGAATACGAGTTGTAGATGAAAGGCCCGCCTGAAATTGCGCAGGATCCGGTCGCGATCACGTAGCGCGGCTCGGCCATCTGTTCGTAGAGCGTGCGCAGCCGCGGGGCCATGCGCCGTACGATTGTGCCCGCGACCACGAGCAGGTCAGCCTGGCGCGGGGAGGGGCGGGCAACTTCCGCGCCGAAGCGCGCGATATCGTGGTTTGAAGCGCCGGCGGCCATCATGACTTCGATCGCACAGCAGGCCGCGCCGAAGGTGAGTGGCCAGAGGCTGTTGGCGCGCGACCAGTTAATCATCGCGTCCATGCCTGTCACCAAGACGCCGCCGCCCGGCATCTTTTCCATATAGCCGGGCAGTGCTGTGGTGATTACACCCATTCCAACGCGCCCTTCCGCCAGGCGTACACCAGTCCGACCGTGGTGATGAGAATGAAGATACCGACCTCGATGAGCCCCTGTATCCCGAACTCGCGGATTACCAGTGCCCATGGGAACAGGAAAGCGGCTTCCACATCGAATACGAGGAAGAGGAGGGCGAAGAGATAATAGCCGACGCTGAACTGAACCCACGCGGATCCGATCGGGTCTTCGCCGCACTCGTACGTGGCGCTCTTCTGGCCTCCCGGCCTGTGCGGCGCCACGAGAAACGAAGCGACAAGCCCGCCGATTACAAACACGGCGGCCATTCCCGCCATTCCTAATACAAACACGAAATCCATGTTCAGCCCTTAGGCAGTGCGTCGAACTCGCGCCCCGTCAAAAAACAGGCTCAGAGTTTATCCCGCAGCGGTGGCAATGTCAAAAGAGACTAACTGTCGCGCGAGCTGCTTCCGCTTCGTCGCCCGTTCGATCCGAAGCATCAAAAACAGCCCAGAATTGAAGGTGTTCTTTCGGGCTTTCAAGGCGTAGGGATGGCGGAAGGATGAGGATTAGTAGGAATGTGTCTTCCATCGTAGGAATGTCCACGAATTGGCCCCAAAGTCGCTGGCCGGGAATCAAGATCGAATCCAGGTTCATGCGTCCAGCTGTGCGCGGACGGCGCGGGCCAGGTCGGCAGCCGTATAAGGCTTGGCAAGCCAGCCGGCGCCCATCTCCTTCAGTCGCTTTTTATACTCTGCCGGCGCGTGGCCGCTTGCGATGAGCAGCCGCTGCTTCGGGTACAGCTCCAGGATTGCCTTGCACGTGGCCATTCCGTCCAGGCCTTTCATGATCATGTCCGTCATGACCAGGTCGAATGGCGCGGGCTTTCCTTCCCGCCCCGGCAGTTCGAACAGTTCCACCGCTTTCTCGCCGCTGGCGACTGCCGTCACCTCATATCCCATCTTCTTCAATCGGATCTGTGAAGAAATCTGCTGGGCCGGTTCGTCGTCCACGACCAGGATCCTTTCGCTACCTCCAGGCAGGAGGGGGCTCCCGGAAGTCTCCGGGACCTCCCCGGCTGCCGCCGCCGGTAGGTACACGGTGAACGTCGTCCCCTTGCCCTGCTCACTCCGTACGTCCAGGAATCCTTCGTGGTCCCTCACCAGCCCGTGCACGACGGACAGGCCCAGTCCGCTGCCGCTGCGCTCGCTGGGTGCCTTCGTCGAAAAGAACGGCTCGAAAATCCGGGCAAGGGTCTTCGCGTCCATTCCGCAGCCGGTGTCCGTGACGGTGATGGTGACGTAGGCTCCTGCCGGCACCGTCTCGTATCCGGGGTGGGGGTTCGTGAGCGCCAGCTGGCCGGTGTGGATGACTACATCGCCATGTCCACTAATCGCCTCCTCCGCATTGCCCACAAGGTTCGCCAGCATCCGTGCCAGTCTCGCCTCCGAGCCCAGGCACCAGGCGGGTTCGCTTGTCAGCTGTTTCATCACATGCACGTCCGGCCTCTGCGCGTGCAAGTCTTTGACTTGTTTCGAGGTCAGCACCAGTTCCACCGCCCGGTTCACATCGACTGGCGTCCGCTGGTACTGACCGCGCCGGCCCATCACCACAAGGTCGCTGACCACGCCCGCCGCCCGCTGCGCCGAAGCCTTTATGGTCCGTACCGCCTCAAGGGTGTCTGCGTGCTCGGGGTTGGCCGGGTCCCCGTTCTGCTCGATGTAATCCGAGATCAGGTCCGGCAGGAGAACAATCGGTCCCAGCACGTTGTTCAGGTCGTGCGCCACGCCGCCGGCTAGCACGCCTAGCGATTCCATCCGCGCCGCCCGTTCCAGCTTCCCCTGCAACTCTCTCTCCCGCTCTTCGGCCTGCTTGTGCTCCCTGATTTCCTTTTCCAGCTCCGCCGTCTTTGTCCTGAGGGCGTCGTTGATCAGCTGCCGCTGGATCGTCTCAGTCTCAAGCTGGGCCTTCTGTTCAAGAAGAACACGGTAGGATTGCATCAGATCGCGGCTCATCCGGTTGACGGCGGATGCCAGAGAGGCAACTTCATCGTTTCCGGTCAGCCGGACCTGGAAGCCCAGCCTTCCGGCGGCGATCTCTTCGGCCCCATCCTTGAGGCTGCTGATGGACGAAGTGATGTGCCTGGTCGTGGCGACCATCGTCAGGATCGTGACAAGTGCCACGGATAACATGACGACAAACATCGCCGCTCCTGTAAACATCAGGCGTGGGACGATGTGGTCTTTCTTCTGGGTCGATAGTTCTGTTACCCAGTCTATGATCCGCTGTGATTCCAGATTGAGTGTCGCGACCAGCTGGTTTCGCAGTCGTCTCTGAAGCTCTTCCTTGTCCGTTTCTGCATCGGAGGGCGGAGCGGTGAGTCGCTCGAAGACTTGCCGCAGGCCGGTGAGTGCATCCTTCACATCGTTCGGCATGTCACGCAGGCCGTTGAGGCGGATTCTGTCCCGCTCGTACGTAGCCAGCCACTGCTGTTTGACCCGATCGGAAGGGGTGCTGACGTATTCGGTGCTGAGAATCTGCAGTTCGTGAAGATTGTCGACCATGGCGTCCATGTCGATCGCTTGCTGAATATACGCATGGGTCCGCCAGATTCCGGCAGCGGTGATGATGGTCATGCTGATCAGAAGTGCGACCATGCTGAAGATGACCAGCCTGAATCGGTTCTTGAGATTTATCGTAAACATGAGGCTCTTCTAATGGGTAATGGTAACTCGCGCCGGGTCTGCGCTTGTGAGGCTATGGAAGTATATGAAGTCCAGAAAGTTGAGGGTCTTTCGGGTCTTCTGCAGTCCGGTGTCGATCTGCCAGTCGGCCAGGTTTTCCATGTCTTTGATCAGGGCCTGATCAAGGCCCACATGGATCATCGTCGGCTTCCAGACCTTTCGAGCGTTTTGCATGTCGAGCTTCAGATACTCGACCACTGTCTTCAGGGCGGCGTCGGGATTCTTTACCACGTAATCCTCGGCCTGGATATATGCTTTGAGGACTCGCGTGAACAACTCGGGGGTGCGTTCGAATGTGCTGGTCTTGCCGGCGTGGACCACGGTGACACGCACGAGTCTCTCGTCGTGAAACAGAATCGCATTCTCTCCCAGTATCTTCGTGGCCTTGTCGATCCAGCCGCCATACACGCAGGCTGCGTCCAGCTCGCCGGACGAGAGCATCTCATATAGTTGGCCGTTTTCTTCGAACACCATATGCAGGCTGCTGCCGTCTATGCCTGCATTCAGGAGCATGAGGTCCAGGACATATTGCGGGAGCCCGCCCTTCAGCACTCCAACCTTCTTCCCTTTCAGGTCCGCGATCGTGCCGATCCCTCTGTCTCTCCGGGCTACGATCATGTTGTCGTTGCCGGAGGTGGAAACCTGGGCATAGATCTTGAAATCCTTGCGATTGAAGCTGTTGGAAACCAGCGCAAAAATTGACGATTCCGAGATGTCCAGCTCATCGTTGAGCATCATTACCACGGCCTTGCTGCCGGATGCGATGACGCGAAGCTCGGCCTCAACCCCCTGATGCGAGAAGTAGCCCCGTTCCTTTGCAATGATGTTCAGGGCTGCGGTTAGCGATGGCGAAATGCCGATGACGACGCGTTCTCCGGCCTGTGCTGTCACGAAAAGCGTCAGAAAGATGGCGAGTGTAAATATGGGCTTCAGCATGGTGCGTTTACCGGTTCTCGCTCCCTTCCGCATGCCTCTTCAGAGTGCCAGAGTCGGTCACGAAAGCCCAAAGCCTCGCCGCTCTGGCAGTGCCTTTCCCGGCACTTTGACGCCTTCCTCCCATGGTGCACATCCACCTCTGGAGGAGAAATGCGTCGTCATGTCCGTCCCGCCGGGCGCTTGCCCGCACCGTCAGAAAAGCGATTTCTTATCAACTACTCCACGGTTATCAGATAGAACGAACTTGCCTTGGTCACGGTGTCTGTGTAGGCGTTCACGGGCACTGTCGCCTGTATGCCTGAGCGCATCAAGAAGAACCCGTTGGCGAGATTGGTCGAGGAATGCACCGCGTAGGTCCTTCCTGCCACGCTATTCCACGTGACAACGAATCCGCCGCCTGGAATCTGCTCGCCCGACTCCACAGCGAACACGGATAACCTGTTGACGGGCGACGTTCCGGCGACATGCTCCGCCCCATTGGACAGACCGTCATGGTCAAAATCCTCGCCGGGCCTCACATCCCAGATCGTGCGAATATCGTCATTTGTATCGGCGACCACGATCTGCTGCTCCCAGTCATCAGAGAGTCCATCGAGATCGATGTCGCCCGGGTTTGCGTTGAGTATGGCCAGCCCCGCCTCGTCCTCGGCAGACAGCGCCAACCCGCCCTGGGCGCGGACACGCAAGGCGCTGGCGAGGTATGGGAATACGCCGCCCGCAACCGGCGTGAGAGGAACCGACACATTCATAGCTTTCGCCCGATTCTGACCGTCCACGAGATAGGCAAGCGAGCCCGCCGCCGCGGCGCCAAACACGGCGCCTGCAGTTGACTGCACTACGAACGGCGCGGCGGGATTGGTGACGCTGAGCGTTCTCCAGATGCTTCGTCCGTCTCCCACATAGGCGTAGTCGCCATTGACCGCTACCGTAACGAGCGACTCGGGCGGAGCGGAGAACGAGCCAAGGGGCCCCAAGTTGGCGCTGTTGAACACCTGCAGCCCCCCCCCGCCGCATGCCGCGAAGACACACCCGGTGTTGGCCGCCAGGTCGAAGACATAACCCGCCGGCACGTTGGTGGCCAACAGCACTGGCACAGCGGGATTGGAGATGTCCAACAGATTGATCTGGCGCCCGTCCGTCATGGCCAGCCGCGCGCCCGACACAACAACACGGCGGATGGTGTAGAGGCCTGCGGCGGGATAGCTTCCCAGCCAGGCCGGAGCATCCGGATTGGCGATGTCATAAATCCGCAGCCCCGCCAGCGCATCGGCGACGAACGCGAGAGATCCAGACACCGCCACGCAGCGGGAATTAGTCACCCCCGGCACCGTCGTAAGCCGCACCGGGGCGGCGGGGTTTGTGAGGCTGTGCACTTGGAAGCCGCCCTCGTCGCCGGCCACAAAGAGAGTCGGGCCGGACATTTCGGCATCCACGGCTCGCAAGCCTGCCCCGAACGACCCTAGCAGGCTCGGGGCAAACGGTGATGCCACATCCCACGCCTCGCAGCCGCCGTAACCTGTCGCCACATAGAGCGTCGTGCCGGATACTGCAACAGCCGCCGCCTCGCCACCTGCTGGCCTGGTTGCGATCACAGCCAAGGAAGCCGCATCGACAGCCAGCAGGCCGGCCGGCCCCGCCGCGACGTATAACGCCGGCCCGGAAACGGCCAAGGCATTCCCCGCCGCGGGCAGCGTCACATTTGTTACGATGGAGGGCGAACCGGCATTGGTGAAAGTGATCTGGAAGAGCCCGCCTTGGGCATCGCTGACCCAGGCCATACCGGCCTCCGCGGCAAGTCCCAGTCCGGCCGTCACACGGCTACAAACGCCCGTGGGCATCATGGTGGCGGCATTCGTCGCCACCAAAACTTCCAGGCCTTCGTCGCTATCCAGAACCAACAGATGAGGGGCGGACAAGGCGAGGGCTTGGGCAGGACCGGCAGTCTGATGGGCGCCCGCAAGGGCGGGCGCAACAGGATTGGTGACATTCAGCACTCGGACGCCGCCCAGGCCATCGGCCAGATAAAGGAGCCCGCCGGAAAGCGCGAGGCGGCGCGCCTGGCCGGAGCTGTCGAACGTGAACACATGGACGGGGGCCATCGGGTTCGACACGTCCACGCCGTGAATTCCCGTTTCCCCCGTCGCGGCGTATACCACCCCTGTCCCCGCCGCCAGATGCTGGATCACGCCGGGCAGTCGGATCGTGCCCCTCAAGACCGGGGCGGCCGGATTCAGCGCATCCCAGACTTGCAGCGTAGCTCCGCAGCCCAGGTAAACATGCTGGCCCAAAGCCGCCACCGCGTTGCAGCGGCCACCGATCGAGCCCGCGGCATTGACCGCATGCGCCGCAAAGTCGGGCGCCGCCACGGCGACGGTATTGGAGACGGCGCCCGCTACGTTCGTCACACCGTTGACAACCGTCAGCGCCTGCAGCGTCCTGACGCCGCTGGCTAATCCGAAGGTGGAATACACCAGCCGCACGACGGCCGCCTCTCCGGCCACGAGAATGGGCACCTGTTGCGAGGACAATATGGCTCCTGTGGCGGCATCCCGGAGCAGGACCGTGCAGGCAACCGACGCATTGCCGCGATTCGTCAGCGTCACGGAAAGGCCGAGCGAATCGCCCGACTGCACATCGCCGTCGGGCTGAATGACGAGGGGAACCACGCTGTTTGTTTTTGACACAAGGGGATTCACGCAGGTCAGCTCAAGATCGAAGGCGAGAGCCGAGTTCGTGGGATCTGACAGATGCACTTCCGCCGCCAGGGTATTTCTTCCGATCAGCACGTTGCCGGGCAAAACCTGAAAAGCAAAGTAGTTGGTGGCGCCCGGCAAGCCCACCGCATTCGTAGCGGCGACACCATACCCGACCGGACTTCCCTCCGGCATGTTAAGCCGGTCTATCTCCAGGCCATTAAGATAGAGCACCAGGCCATCCACGCGCCGCACAAGACCTGTCGCAAACAGGGGTGCGACATCCGCGATGAACTCGCGCCGGAAGTAGGTGGTCGTATTCCGATTCATGGGGTCGCTTCCGAGATTCACGGCTGTCGCGATCTGAGGCAGGCCATATCCCAGCGGTGCCGCGCCCGCCGCCCAGAATCCGTCATAGTAACCGGAGGCCGGCAAGGCCCATCCAGCGCCGGAAATATCGAGGCCGGCGTCGAGGTATTTCCATGAAGCCCCGCGAGCGATCAGGGCGTTGGTTTCCAGCCCCGTCGCCACGATAATGGTCCGGGTGTTGGTATTGTTCGCAGTCACTACTTCGCCCGGCACCGGCACGACCGCGGCCTGCAGCGTATGGAATCCCACCGTCGCATTGGTGGTGTTCCACGCAAAAACCACGTTGGTTGCCGCATAGGCGGCAAGATTGGTGATGGAACGGGTGCCGATCGTGTTGGCGGCCGAAAGATCCCTCAGCGAAAGCGAGAAGGTTTCGGCAATGTTCCCGGCATTCGTTACGGCCACCGTGACGTTCGTTGTGACGCGGGGCGGCACCACGCCCGAGAGAGAGAGCGAGGGCACGGCTATGTCATGGGCCGCCTTGATCAAGCTCGCCGTATTGGTCATGACGTTGTTCGCTGTGTTGGTTTCGCCGGCGAGCGGGCCAACCGTGGCCTTGATCCCGTATGATCCGGCCGAAAGACCGGTGGTGTTCCACGTCAGGGACACATTGGTGGAAGCTCTGCCTGCCACCATAAACACCGACTTGGAGGCGATATGAGCCGCTGTCGTAAGGTTGCTGAGCGAGACGGTAAAGGCGCTTGTTGCATTGGTCGTCAGGTTGGTTACCGTGACGATCATGGCGACAGTGTAGTCGATTAACCCGTTGGTGGGCGTCACTTCCTTGACGGCGATATCGCCCACGATGGGTGTGAACGTCAAGAACATGTTCGTGAAGTTGCCCGTGGATGCCTTGAGGTTCGGGTAATTGGTGCTGAGGGCTACCGGTCCTTTCGTAAATCCGCAGTAATTTGTAGTATACGGGCCCTGCCCGTTGTAACTGGTGTATTCCGCGCGTATATAGTAGGTGCCATCAGGGAGTACCACATTGTTTGTGTCGCGGCAGTTCCACGTCACCACATGGCTGGCCGGGCCTGAAAGCGTGGCGCCGGTCACGCCATCCACAGCGGTATAGGAACCGCGATCGGCGATCCACTTGGACAGATACTGAATTTCGCCTTGCGCGTGGCGGCAGACTGTCTTGATAAACTGGCCGGAACTATTCACCACCCAAATCACAGCGACATTCTTCGGATCATATTTGGCTTTTGGAGTGTTGGTGGTTGTGGAGACCGAGAACGTCACATAGCCGTCGGTGTTGGCCGCGCGTGCCGAAAGGGCCACGCCGGAGAGCACGGCGGCAAGCCACGCCCCAAAGATCCATCGATACGTTTTCATCGTGGCACCTGTGCTTCGGGTTTACGGGAGTCGGCATCAGACCAATCGGAGACCATCTGCCGGGCCGTCGCAACGACCCGAGTAAGAGCTGCGGCAACCGGCGCGGAAAGTTCCATGCCATACTCCAGGTCGGCGGGCTCCACGCCCATGATCGCGATCTCGGGCCATGGCGCGCCGGGCGACAGAAGCCGGCGCGCGTCGAGCAAGCTGAACGCATGCGCCGGGCGGCTGTCGCCATTCGGGCAGATCTCGTCTTCCGTCAACTGGTAAATCGACCCCGGTTCGCCGCCGCCTCGCACGGCGTCCAGAAGCAACACCCGCCTCGCCGATTCCAGGAACGGCAGGGCGGAGAGCACATCTGTTCCGGCGTCCACAACGCAAGCGTCGCCCGGCGGACATTGTGACAGTTCTCGCGCCGCATGCACCCCCACGCCGTCGTCCGAGCGGAGCAGATTGCCGATCCCCATAATGACGATGCTTGTGTTCATTTCATGCGGGTAGATTTTCGACGCTGGCTCACTTGGCCCGCATCACATGGGTGGCGCAATCGAGGCAAGGATCCACGGAGTGGATCACGCGCAACGCCTCGACCGGATGGTTCACATTGGCGATGGGCGTTCCCATCAGGGCCTTCTCCAGCGGCCCCAGTTGCCCGGCGCCATCGCGCGGCGAAATGGTCCAGCAGGTCGGGGTAACTACCTGATAGTGGGAGATCTTCCCGCCTTCGATGCCAATCCAATGCCCCAACGCCCCGCGTGGCGCCTCCGAAAGGCCTGCGGCCGCCGCGGCGCCGGGATTAACCCACGGAGTGGCGACGACATTGTCGGCAATGCCTCCCGACCAGCTCTTCATCGCGTTGGCCAGCAAGCGGGCCTCATACGCGCGGGCGCGGATGCGATCCATGACGGATACGCCGTTCCGGTATTCGCCTTTGACCCACATGCGGGCCAGGGGGCCACATTCATAAGGAGCACCGGCATGGCGGGGCGCCTTCAGCCAACTGTAGCCGCCGGACTTCGGATACTGGGCTACCGTGTCCCCCACGGCGGGATGCAGGTTGTTTGAGGCGTTGCTGTACCAGGAATGGGTAACGTCCTCGGTGATGGATGCCGCATTCAGGGCCTGGACCGAACCGCCCCCATTCAGAATACGCCCGGCGGGAAACAGCTTGGCCGCGCCGGCGTTGTCCTGCTCGAACACGCCATAGCAGAGAAGGTTGCCGTAGCCCCGCCCGATCAGGAAGTAGTCGCTGTAGATCGACGCCAGGCGTTCCACATCGGGTATGTAGCGGCTGTCGATGAACTCGATGATCGTGTTCAACAGGGCTTCGAACGCCGCCATGTTGTCGGGCTTTTCCGATGCACCGCCGACCAGGGGCGCGGCGGTAAATCCCCCTGCGATATACGCTGGCGAATGCGGCAGCTTGCCGCCCAACAGGGCGCCCATTTCATGACATTTCCGGCGGATATTGATCGCCTCCAGATAATGCCCCAGGAATAGGTCAGCCGTCGCGCGATCGACGCGCCGGTCCATTTCGAAACCTGGAGTCCAAGGCGGCATGCCCGGCCCTTTGATGTAGTCGGGGAGCGAAAGAAGGTAGAAGTGCAGGATATGCGATTCAAGAAAGCAGGCGCCATGCAGCAGGTTGCGGAGAATACGCGCTGACGTGGGGGCCGTGATCCCCGCCGCCTGGTCGAGTGCCAAGACGGCCACCACCGCATGGGACGTCGGACAGACCCCGCAAATCCGGGAGGTGATGATCGGCGCGTCGCGTGGATCGCGCCCTTCCATGATTTTCTCGAAGCCGCGGAAAAGCGTTCCTACCGTCCGAACGTCAGTTACCTGCTGGACGCCATCGACGGTATCGACTTCGACCTCAACCTTCAGGTGCCCCTCAATACGGGTCACCGGATCCATTGCGGCTACAATAACAGGCATGGCTGACCCCCGATCATGTTGATGGCCCGATGCTTTCCGGACTAGGCAGGCGGATACGTCTCATAGAACGATTCCGGACCGGGAAACGTCTTCTCCACGCAACCGTGGCACGGCGCATTGACTCCGATACACCAATTGTTCTGCCAGCGTTTCGTGGGCAGCGGGTCCGGCGCGGCAGCAAGGGTATTCCAGCAGCCGCTGCAGCGCGCCTTGGTGTCTGGCCCGCGACAGCCCAGGTTGAGCAAACAGCGTCCGTCGCAGTCGGCGAAGGACGTCGCAAGATCCGGCGCAGCGGGATTCACGCGGGCATTGCGAGAGCACTTGTTGTGAATCGTATCCTGAGTTGTTCCAGGATCGCCGATCGTCTCCTGATAGAGGGCCACGGGGCGCCCATCTTCATCGAGCGTGACCGGCGTAGCGGTGAGCAACTGCACAATCGCCCAAACGACCCAATCGGGATTTGCGGGGCAGCCGGAAATATTGATGGTGGGACGGCCCGTGAGTTGATGCACGCCCACTACGCCGGTGGGATTGGAGCCGGAAGCCGGGATGCCGCCGAAAGACGCACAGGTTCCCGCACACACAACCGCCGCGGCGCGTGCCGACAGCTCCTGCACAGCTTGTTGATAGGTGGTTTCCTGCCCATGCAGGCTGTAGACAATACACGCCCCCCCGCCAAATGCGGTCGGCACGCCGCCCTCCAGCACCAGCACATAGTTTCCGCTATCGTACACCCGGCGCAATTCCGATACGGCCGCGTCGCCGGCAGGGGTCATGAGCGTCGCGTGATAAACCAGGTTGATCGCGTCGGTAAGGACTTCCTTGATGGTGGGAGCCGGTCCGGCCGCATCGGCTATCCTGTTGAGCAACGATATCGAACAGCCCGTGCAGGAGCTGCCGTGCAGCCAGATTACGCTGGGACTCGACGGGCTCGCGAGAGCTTTCTTGAGCAAGCCGAGGTCAAACGGCTCGAGCCCCAGGGCCGCCATCGATACGCTGCAGTACTTTACGAAAGACCGCCTCGAAACGTTCATGAATCCTCCTAGCCAAGAAACGTCATGAAAAAAAGTAATTAGTTCTATCAATGCAGTCAAAAGAAAAAAGGGTTGATCTGGTTTTGATTCCAAGGGGTGCATGTGCGTTCCGGGGATCGCCGCCCGGGGGAAGATGCGGCGAAGCTCGGAGAGAACGCGGC
>CAYRKB010000014.1:42379-49662 GCA_964424705.1 uncultured Victivallales bacterium | reverse complement strand
TGTGAGATCGTGGGGCCGTGGGAGAAGTGGAATATCTTCAGCTCCAACAAAGACATGCTCAAGCGGACCGACAGCGTGCTGGGCGGCGCGCGGGTGGCGTGGGAACAGAGCGCGGAAAGCTATACGACCACCTGCATGTTTCAGGGCTTCTTGCATGAAGGAATGTGGTCTCCGGACAGCACGGCGACGGCCGACATGGCCGAGAAGACGGCGCGCGAGGCGGCGTGTGTCGAGCAGCTGCGCAGGATTGTGACGCCGGTTCAGATCAAGGCGGAAGGCGCAATCACCAACGCCACCGGCGGATTCCAGGGCTACGAGTACGAGGGAACGCTCAAGATGACGCTGCTCGCCGACCTGCCGGCCGGCTGCACCATCCACTACACGACGGACGGATCGGCGCCCAGCGCCGCGTCGCGGCAATATAAGCAGCCGCTGGAGCTCACCGGCGGATTGCGGTTCCGCGCAGCCATGTTTGACAAGGGCGGCGCGCGCGTCGGCGGCTACACGTTTGCCCAGAAGTATTACTGGAAGGGCTTCGAGCAGAACCTGACCACCGGAAAGCCCACCACGAACTCCGTCGGGGAGCACGCCGATTGGGCCGCGGACGGGTGGGTTGACCTCAGCAAGTACTGGGGAACCATTCCGGCCCCGCAGTGGTGGCAGGTGGACCTGCAGGGCGAGTACAACCTGGACCGCATCCGCGTGTTTCCGTACTGGGATGGCCTGCGCTACTACCAGTACACGATCTCCGTGGGAACCGATACCAACAACTTGGTTCAGGTGGTCAACGCCGCGGGTAATACGGACGTGGAGACGGACCAGGGGCGGATGCATCAGTTCGCCCCGACCAAGGCGCGCTATATCCGGGTGAACATGCTGAAGAACAGCGACAACCCGGCGGTGCACCTGGTGGAGGTTCGGGCGTACGAGGCGGCGAAAACCGTGCCGTTGGCGGTTCCGCCGTCAACGCCGTAGAGGCGCTTCGCCGAAGCGGCGAGCTCTCAATCTCTTCCGGTTCCGTGCTGGAGAGAGGGGGAGGGTTTAAGATTAGGACTAAGACTGGGACTGCAGAGAGAGGACTTGCTATGAAGACAACGACAATGGATCCCCCTTTCGTCATCTCCTTCTGGAACGGTCCGACCAAAGAGGAGACCACGCTCGAGCGGTACAAGGAGATCGCCGAGTGCGGGTTCAACGTCGCGCTGCCAGGCATCGCTGGCAATGACCCCAATCACGCAGAGGGGCTGGGCGACGAGCACAACCGCAAGGTGCTGGACCTGTGCCAGCAGGTGGGCATCAAGGCCGTCATCTGGGCCGGCATGCCGCATGGCGACTGGAGCGCGCCCACGCCCGCGGAGACCGCGAAGATGGAGGTGTTTCTCGACGTCCTCATCGCAAAGTTCTCCTCGCATCCCGCGCTTCTCGGCTTCTTTGTGCACGACGAGCCGGGCGTTCCCATGTATGACCGGATCGCCGTCGAGAACAGGTACCTGCTGAAGAAGGATCCGGGGCACATGCCCTACATTAACCTTCTTCCGAACTACGCCGATCACCCTGACTGGAAAGGCCCGGCCTACGAGCAGAGCGTCGCGAAGTTCCTGGACATGGTGAAGCCGATCCTTCTGAGCTGGGACCACTACCGGCAGATGTTCCAGGAGGAGGGCGACGAGCGCTTCTACTGGGAGAATCTGGAGATCATGCGGCGGCTCGCGCTGAAGGCCGGGATTCCTTTCAACCAGATCATCGTCTCCATGAAGCACTTCGGCTACCGCGAGTGCAGCGAGGCCGACCTGCGCTGGCAGGTCTTCACATCGCTGGCCTACGGCTCGCGCGGCATCCAGTACTACACCTACTGGTACGTTCCCGAGCTCGCCTGGGCCGAGGCGCCCGCGATGATCACCAAGGACGGCAAGCGCGACATCAAGTGGGAGTACGTGAAGCGCATCAACCACCGCATCGCCAGGCTGGGGCCGACGCTGATGAAGCTGACCTCGACCGGCGTCTACTGCACGGACCCGCTGCCGATCGGGACGCAGCCTTTGTTGGCCGGCGCCCCGGTTGTGAATGCGGAGGGCGGCGCCATGGTGATCGGATGCTTCAAGGATGCCGGCGGCCGCGCCTGCATCATGCCGGTCAATCGGTCCTTCCGCGACGCGATCACCGCCCGCCTGACGCTGGACAACAAGTTTGCGTCAGCCGCGGAAGTGTCGCAGGAAACCGGCGAGCTTCTGCCCGCGCAGCCGCTCAAGGGCAAAGTCCTCGACGTCCAGCTAGAGCCCGGCGAAGGGAAGCTGCTGTTTCTCCGCTGAAACGACCAGCGGCCGGCGCATGACAGAGGCATCCGCCACCTATGCGCAGGACCGGAATGCGTTCGGTTCCGGATAGGTAGGGACGGCTCTCCCCGTGGCCGCCCCGGACCTGCCCGCACCGCTACGCGAAGCGTTGCAGGCGGGGGTGCATCCACCTTCCTGGGAGTTGCTACCGGACTCGATCCTTCCAGCCTCAAACCGCCTTCACGTAGCGGCGCAGGTTTTCGAGCCCTGCGGCAATGCCTGTAAGGGGCTCTTCCATGCCTTCAAACTCCAGCGAGAGGTATCCGTCGTAGCCAGACCGCTTAAGAATCCCGAGGCACTGTGGGACAGGCACCTGCCCGTGTCCGACGATGGCGCCGCGCAGGAAATTGCCGGCCCGCGATTTGAACCAGCCTGCGCCCGGCTCGGGCGCCGATCCAGGTTTGACGTGAAAATCCTTCGCGTGCGCGTGGAAGACGTAAGGCGCGACGCGCCCCACGGCGGCGGCTGGATCCTCGTCGGCGCAAAGGAAGTTGCCGATATCCACGAGCGTGCCGAAGTTCGGATGGTTGACACCGTTGACGAGCTTCTCGACGCGCTCGCTGTCCTGGCAGAAAAAACCGTGATTCTCGACGGTGGTCCGGATCCCCAGGCCGGCCGCGAACTCCGTGACGGCGCGGCATCCCTTGACGAGGGCGGGCAGGGCGTCATCAAAGCCGCGCGGCCCCACGTGCCCGCGCGGAAAGCCCCCCGTGGCGTCGTGGCGCATCGTGGGGACGCCCAGCGCGGCGGCCTGTCGCACCTCTCCCTTGAGCCGCTCGGCCTCGGCCTGCCACGCGTCCGCGCCGGCGCGCAGGAAGTCGGCTCCGATCGTGTAGCAGACGATGGGCAGCCCGGCCTGCGCGCAGGCTTCGCGGACCAGCCCGGCGTAACCGGCCGGCGTCTCGCCGGCCGGCACGTCCAGCCCGGCGAATTCGATGGCGTCGAAGCCCAGCTCCTTCGACTTGGCGATGACGTCGAACTGCGTCATCCGCTTCTCATGCACCAGCCGGCTGAAGCTGTACGAGCTGACCCCGATTTTCATATCCGTCTCCTTGTGCGGTCCAGTCTGGAAAGAGGGGATTCACTACGAAACTCGCAAAAGGGCGCGAAAGGAGAAGCGTAGTATTCAACTCGGTCCAAATGCGCGTCTCGCAGCATGCGGCCACCCATGGCTTTCGCGCCTTTCGTAGTTGCCCAAGCTCGCAATGCAGGCTCAGCGGAGCTTCCCGAACCGCGGCACCTTCACGCACTTCCCGGTCTCGCCCGCCCTGGTGATCGTCTCGCACAGGGCGACCGCGTCCCTCCCGAGCTCCGCCGGCGTCCGGGTTAGAGCTTTGCGGAGGATCGCGTCCCGGAATGCCTGGTGGCTGGTGGGCACGCCGGTCAGGAGTTCCGGATAGGTTGTCACCGCGCTGCCGTTCACCGTCGTGACGAGCTCGATGGGCTTCTCGGAGACGCCCATGCGGATCCGGCCCTCGGTGCCGTAGATCTCAAGCAGCCCCGCGCCGAAGGGCATGGTCCAGCTCAGCTCGAGCACGCCGGTGGCGCCGTTTTCGAAGTGGAAGATGGAGGTGAGATGGTCCGGCACGTCGATTCCCTTTGTGCGTGTTGACTGAAAGGCCGCAATGGAATCGATCCTGCCCACGCACCACTGCATCATGTCGGCCATGTGGATCCCGATGTCGAAGATGAGCCCGCCCTGGGCCTTTTTCGACACGAACCAGGTTGCACCGGGCGACCACGCCTTGTCGGGGGTGGCGCTGTGGGCGCGGATGCACCGGATGTGAAGGGGTTTGCCGATCCGGCCGCTGCGAACAAGGTCGGCGACGGTCGCGTAGGCGGGGTAGTAACGCAGGCTCTGGTTGACGTGCAATACCCGGCGCGCCTTGCGCGCGGCGGTCACCATCCGCTTGGAGTCTGCCACGTTGCCGGCCATCGGCTTCTCGCAGAGCACGTGAAGGCCGGCTTTCAGCGCCGCCAGGGTCACGGGGCGGTGCAGGTAGTTGGGCAGCGCAACGACGACCGCATCGAGAAGGCCGGCCTTGAGCATCTTGTTGAAATTCGAGAACAGGGCTGCCTCCGGCGCGAATCTATCGCGCAGGTGCAGTCGCTTGCTCTCCACGAGGTCGCACAGCGCGGCCAGGCGGACGCCCGGGAGCGCGCTCAGGCGCGGGGCATGTTCAACGGTGGTGATTTGTCCGCAGCCAATGATTCCAACCTGAATGTCTTTGCGCATGTCTTGCTCCTTTTCACCGGCGAATGTGCACCGTCCCACATAGCCGCCGGAGGTATCAAGGTAGCAATTTCTGGCCTGCGGGCAAAAGCAATTCCTCCCGGATTCTTCTGGCGCGCGGCAGACCTACTCGGGGTCGGAATCGGAATCGATTCGTTCGCCTTTCTCGCCTGTTCCGGCGCACACGCTCATTCCCCATGTGCCGCGCACGTTCTTTCGATTTCGATCCCGAGTTCCGACCCCGACGCCGATTGGAGATCTGAGATCCCTCGACGCCCTCGTCGCGGGAATCAAAGGAGGAGAAGAAGAGGAATGTGAGCCAGCCCTCCCGGATTCTTCTGGCGCGCTGCGCTGAACAGGTAGGGACGGTTCTCCGATCCGTCCGCGGACGGCCCGGAGGTCCGTCCCTACCTCTGAATGCCAGTCCGTGACTTAAGCGATACTTACTCCCGGATTCTTCTGGTGCAGGCTGCGCGCCGGGCCTATCCTGTCGCGCTTCACAAGGAGAACCCTCTCATGGCCTACGAGCTGAGCAAGGACGAAAGAGTCTACCTGCGGGGTCTTGCGCAACGGCAGACGGAACTGGCCGCGCTGCCCGTGATGCAGGAGCGCAAGAAATTGTGGACGGACGTGAACGACGGGAAGCCCGGCGCGCGCCCGCCGTTCGCCATTGAGACAGGGACGTTCGACCGCGACTTCATGCCGCCATCGATCTTCCGCTGCGAATCGTGGTACGCGCGGCATCTTGAGGGCGGGTTTCTGCGCAACATCCGGCACCACGAGCTTCTGGGCGACGACCACGTGTGCCCCGAATCGCTCGACATGTGGTGGCACGTGTGGTGCAACCAGTTCGGCATCGATATTCCCACCGACCACGCGCAGGACGCCGAAGGCCACACGCTGGCCTACCACTTCAACTGCCCCATCAAGGACCTGCGCGACGGGTTCGACATGGTCAAGCCGGCCAGCTTCGGCGTCAACCGGGAGAACACCCTTGCCGAGAAGGCCTTCCTCGAGGAGACGTTCGGCGACATCCTGCCGGTGCGCACATCCTCGGGAACCTATGGCCCGACCTGTATGACGCAGGCCCTGATGCGCCTGATGAGCATGGAAACGTTTTTCCTCGCGATGCACGACTGCCCCGAGCAGCTCCACGCGTTGATGGCGCTCCAGCGGGACAACTGCATTCGGATGTCGATGTGGGCCGAGCAGGAAGGGCTGCTCGTCCTGAACAACGGCAACCAGACAACGTGCGGCACGTGCTTCAACTTCACCACGCTCCTGCCGAAGGGCGGGGGCACGCCGGGCAAGGTCAGGCTTTCCGACATGTGGGCAGGCATGGACAGCCAGGAGACGGTCGGCGTTTCGCCCGAGCTGTTCCACGAGCTCATCTTTCCCTACTACCGGGACCTGGCCGCGATGTTTGGCCTGGTTTACTGGGGGTGCTGCGAGCCCGCCGACCCGATCTGGGAGATGTCGCTCAGCAAGCTCCCCAACCTGAAGGCCGTCTCCATCTCGCGCTGGGCCAGCCAGCGCTACATGGCCGACGCGCTCGACGGGAAAGGCATCGTCTTCTCGCGCAAGCCCAACCCCAACCTGCTGGGCCTGGACGTGAAGCTCAACGAGGATGCGTGGGCTGCCGAGATTCGCGAGACGCTGGAAGTCACGGCCGGCCGGAGCATCCCTCTTGAGATCGTGGTGCGCGACGTCTACACCATGCACGGCAATCTGGATAAGCCGCGCCGCGCCGTGGAAATCGCCCGCCGCGAGATCGACCGGTTCTACTGATCACTTGATCGTGGGGCCGACGATCTTGAAGTAGCGGACGAGGCCGTAGATGCACACTCCGGCCACGGCGGAAACGACCAGGAACATCACCACCGACCAGAGGAAATTGCCGATAGAGGAAAACAGCTTCTTTCGCGCGTAATAGGATTTGGAATACATGCGTCCCTCTCTCTTTCTCATGCCGGGCGGGCCCGGTTCCTGCAACTACAACGTCCGGCCCGTTCAGTGTAGCATCACCTGTCCGCCGGTGACCGGCAGCGCCTGCCCGGTCTCGTACTCCTGCTCGTGCAGGTAGAGAATCGCCCTGGCGACGTCGGCCGGGAAGCAGCCGCGCTGCATCGGGACCTTTGAGGTGTAGGCGCGGCGCACGTCGTCGATCGTCTTGGCGCCCGGGACTTTGCCGGCGCGCAGGTACTGGACGAACAGGCCTTTCTCCGGGTCCGCCCACAGCGGGCCGTCGAAGTAGTTGCCGGGGCACACGGCGTTGACCTTGATGTTGAACGGCACCAGCTCGAGCGCGAACGACTCCGTCAGCCCGATCCCGCCGAACTTCCCGCCCGCGTAGGCGAAGTTCTTGTTGCTGCCTTCGAGGCCGGACTTGGAGTTGATCTGGATGATGTCCGTGAAGTAGCCGGGGTGGGCCCTGTGCTGCAGCTTCAGGACCGGCGTCGCGGCCTTGACGCTAAGGAAGTAGCCGCGGTAGTTCACGCTGGTCACCAGGTCGAAGGCCTTGGCGTCCATCTCCTCGATCGAGCCGGCCTTCAGGATGCCCGCGTTGGAAATGAGAAGATCCACGCCGCCGAACGCGAGGACGGCCTGCTCGATGCAGGCCTCCATCGACTCGAGGCTTGTGACATCCGCTGCGCAAAACACCGCCGTGCCGACGCCGTGCTTGCCGCACAGCTCCGCGGCGACCGCCGCCGGCCCGG